>NZ_JAILWL010000281.1 GCF_025698965.1 Roseibium sp. | reverse complement strand
TTCGTCCAGTAGCAGATATTCGGTGTCCTGGGCATAGGCCATCGCTACAAGTACCCGCTGCCGCTGGCCTCCGGAAAGTTCGTCAATGAAGCGTTCGGGGATGTCGGTGAGACCGAATTCTTCCAGTGCAGCGTCCACCTTGTCCCGGTCCAGCTTGGTGGCTCGTCCCAGGTGATGCGGAAACCTGCCGAAGCCGACCATGTCACGAACGGAAATGCGCGAGGCAACGTGAGTATCCTGTCGCAGGATCGCAAGTTTCTTTGCCAGATCCCTCGACATGCTGTGGCTGACATCCATGCCGTCGAACGAAATCTTGCCGGACTGCAGTGGCAGCAACCGCGCCATCAACGCAAAGAGTGTCGACTTGCCGGCGCCATTTGGGCCGATAAGAGCGGTAATCCCACCTTTTTCAATCGTCAGAGAGACATCTTTCAGGATTGGGGATTTGCCGTGATGAAAGGTGACATTTTCGATTTCAATCATGCCCTGACCTTTCTGAGGATCAAAAAGAGAAACACGAACCCTCCCAGGAATTCGATGACGACGCTCAACGTGGCGCCCATGCCAAGCACGCGTTCAAACATTGCCTGACCACCGATCAGAACAGTTATTGCGATCAAGGCAGCAGCTAGAAACACCGGTCCATGGTGATGCGTTTTCATAATCTCGTAACTGATCGCGCTCACCAGCAAACCGAAGAACGCAACCGGTCCCACCAGTGCTGTTGATGTTGCCACAAGGGTTGTTACGAGCGTCAGGCCGATCAGCAACTCGCGTCTGTGATTGAGGCCGAGGCTAATCGCTTGATCCCGACCCAGAGCCATGACATCGAAGATATGTCGCTTCCTCCAGACGATGGCGCAGCAGATGAGAATGATCGGTGCCGCGTAGGCGAGCAAACCGATATCCACCCGATTGAAACTCGCAAATATCGACCCTTCGATGACTGCATATTCGTTCGGATCGATTATCCGGTAGAGCAAGTTGGTCAGGCTTCTAAACAGGATACCGAACACGACGCCGACCAGCAGCATCCTGAACAGATCCTGCATGCCCTGACCAAGCAGACTGCCGAACAGGAACAGGGCGGCCGCAGACAAGAGCACGAATTCCAGGCCAAATTTCATTTCCGGCTGCAGCGTTACGTATCCCAGGCCGCCGAAGACGAAAACCAGCGCTGTCTGCAGGAGAACGTAAAGTGCATCGAAGCCCATGATCGAGGGGGTCAGGATGCGATTGCTCGTCAGCGTCTGAAAGACGACGGTCGCGACCGCAATGGCTGTGGCAACGATGATCAGCGCGATCAGTTTTTTTCCGCGAAAGGCCAGAATGAAATCCCAGTTGCCACGCGCGCCCAGCACCATGAACGCGGTGATGGATAGAACGGCGCACAAGCCAAGAAGCAGGAGTTTCCTATCCACGACGTGCAGGCCTTGCAAACAGTAGCCAAAGGAAGACGCCAGTGCCAAGGACCCCGAAAATTGTGCCGGCGGGAATTTCATAAGGATTATGGATTAAGCGGCCGAGCAGATCGCTTGCAAGCACGAGAGCGCCTCCCATCAGGGCGACAAGTGGCAAAGTTGTTCGTGCATTGTCTCCCCGATACCGGCTTATGATGTTTGGCACGACAAGGCCGACAAAGGGAAGCAACCCTACGGTCAGAACGGTGAAAGAAGTGATCAAAGAGACAATACCAAGCCCAATCAGCAGAACGACCCGGTAATTCAGCCCTAGGCCGATGGCAGCATCCTTTCCGAAACCGGCAACGGTAAACTGGTCGGCATAATAGTAGGCAACAAGTGCAACGGCGCCCGATGCCCATAGCAATTCATAACGCCCCTGAAGGACACCTGAAAATTCACCGTTCATCCAAATGGCAAGATATTGGAGGAGATCGTTCTGGTAGGCGATGAAGGTCGTGATCGCGGCGATGATACCGCCGTAGACGATCCCGGTTAAGGGCACCAGGAGCGGTTGAGTTGGTGGCAATTTTTGAACCAGCGCCAGAAAGACTGCTGTTCCGGCAAATGCCGCGATGCTGGAAATCGCCATTTTGGCCAGGATCGGAGCCTCCGGCATCAGGAGCGTCATGGCCAGCAGTCCAAGCGTGGCGCATTCCCCGGTTCCGGTGGTTGCCGGTTCGACAAAGCGATTGCGCACAAGCATCTGCATGATCACGCCTGCCACAGCCAGAGAGGAACCGGCCAGGATCGCGGCCAGAGTTCTGGGAAGCCTGGAGACAATCAGTAGATCGCCGCCTTCACCGCCGTAGAAAAGACCCGACAGAGACACGTTCGCGGCTCCGGTCGCAAGGCTGCCGAGGATCAGTCCTGATAGAATGATCGCCAAGGCAAACGGTCGAAATACGACAGCAGAGCGTGGGGCCGTGGATTGAAGGCGCAAGGAAATCTGTCCGGTTAATTGGTTTTGGCAAAGGCCTCGGACAGGTCGCTGAGTGTGCCCGTCAAGGATTGATATCCACCTGCTGCGATATAGACTTTGGCGGCGTCCAGATAGATAACTTGACCGGATTTCCAGGCCTTGGTGTCGGCCACCAGTTTGTTATCGAGAGTTTCAGCGGCAAGCGTCCTATCTTCCCCGATTGCAGCTGCCCGATCGATAACGATCAGCCAGTCCGGATTCGTGTCCCGGATGAATTCAAAGGATATGGCTTCCCCATGGGTCGAGGCTTTCACATCTTCGATGGCCGGTTCAATACCAAGCTCGGTATGCAGCCAGCCAAAGCGCGAGTCCTTGCCGTAAACGCTGATTTTCGGGCCATTGGTCAAAACGATGAGCGCTTTTCCTTTGCCTGCGGTCTGGCTTTTCACGGCATCGACGGCATCGGTCAACTCGTCTTCAAGTTTCTTCGCTTGCTCTTCCCTGTCGAAAATCTTGCCATAGGCGTTCAGTCGGGCGACTGCCTGGTCCAGCAATCGGTCACCCCAGATTGTCATGTCGATTGTTGGCGCAAATTCCGACAAGGCCGTAACCTGCTTTGAGGAACGACCCCCGGCGACAATGAGATCTGGCTGCAACGCATTGATCGCCTCAAAGTCGGGCTCAAACAGACTGCCGACTTTCTCGGCGCCGTCTGCCGCGTTCTGCAGGTAATCGACATAGACCCGTGCTGGTGTCCCGGCGATGGAAACACCCAGAGCATCAAGTGTGTCCAGCGCTGAAATGTCGAAGACAGCGATAGTTTCCGGTTTAACCGGAACGTCAACGCTCCCGGTTGCTGTTTCGATTGATACTTCGTTTGCCAGGGCTGTGTGTGTACCAAGCCCAACTGCTATGAAAAAGGCAGCCCAACGGAATGCGTGCACGGTCGTCTCCATTTCTGGACGCCTGGCTATTCCAAGGGATTGGCTGAGCGTATGTTGTGATTTCGACTTTGGGATCGTCGTTTCAACAGGTCATCAGGTGATGCCAAATTCAACAGCATTTTTCAATAGGTGGAAACGGAACTTAGTCTGCAAATCGCCGCATGTAGGCCTCTACGCCAGCGACCAGAAAGTCCCGAATTGCTGAGAACAGAACATCGTTTTTTTTCTCCGTCTTCATGGCGACCATTGCGGTTACCGACGCAGTGAACATCAATCCCATGAGAGTCGGTATGTCGAGTTGATCCTGCCGTTCAGGAGGGACGGAAATCGCCAGAAGGTTTATCAGTTTTGTTATTCCGGGAGCGTTATAGTCCTGTGCCCTGTCAAGCACTGCTTCCTGTTCGGCCGAGGCTCGTTGAATGAGCAGGATGAAAGTGTCGAGTTCACCCGTTTCGTGGTTGAAACCCAAATAGGCGAGGGCATCGAAATAGGCTCCAGTCAGGTCGCGAATTTCAGGAGTTCCACCCGCCGCATTTTCTTCAACCGCGGTCACCCTGGCAAGCAACTCGACATCAAGTTGAAGGAACCGGTTTTTGAGAAGCTGGAGCAGAAGCTCGGACTTTCCTCCGAAATAATAGTTCACCGAAGCAACATTGGCCTCGGCAGCGTCTGTGATCTCCCGAACCGAAGTTGCGGAGATGCCTTTTTCCGCCATTAACCGCTCGGCAGTTTTCAGCAATCGCTTGGAAGTTGATTCCGGCTCCATGACTTCTCCTCAATTCATCATGCCGATTTAGACTGTTTGAAAGCAGATTTCAAACGATGTTTGAACGGCATGCCTCTCGTACAAATCCTCAGGCGGCTGACCAACACGTTTAAGGGAAATTCCTCGGTGTTTATCATTAAATTATTGTAATTAAAGGGAAAAAGAGATCGAGTGCGGCTGTGTTTCTTTTTTGTCACGATGCGATTCAAAATATGAGCTTTAACTCATATTAATTCTTGTATTTTTTACTCAAGATTTATAAACCATCCGTGGAAAAAATGTCCAAGCCAAAAGCCAGGATGCGTTCAAAAACGGGCAGTAGGGCATATGTTGAAATATTCTGGCTTGGTGACAGCCACGCTTCTTGCAGCTGTGCAAGGCGTTTCCGCGCAGGATTTAACACTTGAAGACGAACCGGCACTCAGCGCGGAAGATGCAATGCTTCTCGATCTCATTGTCGTCAAATCGGCGACCAGAACCGAAACACCGATCTCCGAGGCAACTGTGTCCGTTTCGGTGGTGACAGAGGATCAGGTTCAGCGGCAGTCGAACGTCAACAGCAATATCGGTCAGATTCTTTCCAAGACAGTTCCGGGTTTTGGCCAGTCGACGGAAAATCTCACGGAGTATGGGCAGACCTTGCGGGGGCGCAATTTCCTGACCCTGATCGATGGTGTGCCGCAGACCAACAACCTGAACAACAATTATCGTGCGCTCAACAGCATCAGCACAACAGCGATCCAGCAGATCGAGGTGGTTCGCGGTGCGACGGCTGCCTATGGTTTCGGGGCACCGGGCGGCCTTGTGAACATCATCACAAAGCAGCCGGAAGACGGTGAGTTTAACGCCCAGATCAGTATCGGCATCAAGGCATCGCCGACCAGCCTGACGGAATCGTTCTCCTACTTGACTGAAGCAGGGGCTTCGGGGGCCAGGAACGGCTTTTTCTACCTCGTCAACGGGAGTTGGGAAGACACCGGAGCGTCCTTCACGGCCGATGGCGAACGCCGCCCACCGGATTCCTTTGGAACCCAAGGCGGTACAGACGACATCTTTGCCTATAATTTTCTTGGCAAACTTGGCTACGAACACGAGAACCACAAGATCGAAATCAGCGCCAACAGATACAGCTACTGGCAAGACAGCGACTGGGCAGGAATTGTTTCCGGTGGCAGCCGCCAGTCGAACACCAGCGCCACTCCGTCCAGGGGAAACCTGAACACCCGGACGCCCGGCACCGACAATTTGACGCTCAACGGCAGCTACAAGAATGATGACGTTCTCGGCGGAACATTTGAGCTGCAGAGTTATTACAACGACAACACGACAACTTTTACCCGGACCGAGTTTTTCGGCACGCAATACGATCAGTATGAAACGGAGTCCCGGAAGATCGGTAGCCGTGCAACCTTTGACACACCGTTCCCGTGGGATCGCCTCCCGGTGGACATCGTCTGGGGTCTTGACGTGCTCAACGACCAGACCAAGGTCAATCCGATTGACGGTCCGGTTGATACACCAAAATATGAGCTGACCGGAATTGCTCCGTTTGCTCAGGTCAGAGCGGATCTGTTCAATGACCGGGCAATCCTCTCCGCCGGTGTGCGCTACGAACATCTTTCAGTCGACATAAGTGATTACGTCAACGAGATCGGCACGTCCGTTACCGGTGGTACGCTGACGTTCCGTGAGCCATTGTTCAATATCAGCGGGTCTTTTGACCTCAACGACAAATTCACGGTCTTTGGCGGGTTTTCGCAGGGCTTCCAGCTGGGAGATCTTGGACGTTACCTGTACAATTCTAATTTCACCAATGTTTCGCAACTTTCCGACGATGGCCAAAAGACAGACAGTTATGAGCTCGGTGTCCGCGCCATTGGCAATAACTGGGATGCATCTGTCACCGGCTTCTACAACAAGTCCGACAATGGGGTGACCTACGATGCCAATCTGGACATCGTGCTTTCGCCCGAACAGATCTGGGGCATCGAAGTCGCAGCCAATTACGAGGCAACGGACCAGATCACCTTCGGCGGCACGCTTACCTGGCTCGAAGGCGAATACGATACGGACGGCGACGGCAAATATGATTCCGATCTCGGTTCAGACCGTATCTCCCCGCTGAAACTCACCGGCTATGTTGAATATACGCCGTGGGACTGGGCGAACTTTCGCCTGCAGGGGCTTTATTCCGGTTACAGGAACCCGGACAGCGAACAGTTCACAGGGCTGGAGTCCATTGACCCTTACTTCGTGATGGACGCGTTTGCCGATTTCAAAGTGAACGAAAGATCCAAACTGTCTCTTGGGGTCGAGAACATTCTGAACGCCGACTATGTGCCGGTGTTGCAGCAGTCCTATTCGGTCCAGTCCTACGGGTATGACGACTACTATTATGCGAAAGCGCCGGGAACGACATTCTCAGCCAAGTACACCGTCAAATTCTGATGCTTCAGGCTTCGTCGGTGATACTGGCGGAGCCTTCCTTGCGACCATTGAAAAACGAATGACCAGATCAATGCCACTGAAACCTGACCCCGAGGAACATCCCGATGGAACACTCTTTTCATGTCGAAATCTGAGTGTGAAAATTGAAGGCAAGCTGCTTCTTTCGATAGAAGAGCTGAAATTCCGGTCTTCGCTTGTCACCGGACTTATCGGTCATAACGGCTCCGGTAAATCCACATTGCTCAAGCTGCTCGCACGCCAGATGTCGGCATCGTCCGGAGATGTGTTTTTTGGTGACAAGTCGCTTCAGGAATGGGATCGGCGCGAGTTTGCGCGTTCCGTAGCCTATCTCGCTCAGGATACTCCGCCCACTAGAGGACTTCTGGTCCGGGAACTGGTAGCGCTTGGCCGGTATCCCTGGCACGGGGCTTTTGGCCGGTATAGTGAGACGGATGCAGACAAGACCGAAGATGCCATGAAGTTGACCGACATTCTTCATCTGGCGGACCGTCTCGTTGACACGCTTTCAGGTGGTGAGCGGCAAAGGGCCTGGATCGCAATGATGGTGGCTCAGGATGCCAGATGCCTGTTGCTGGACGAACCCATTTCCGCATTGGATATCGCCCATCAGGTTGAAATACTGGACCTGCTCCGCAATCTCAGCCAGACACGCGGGCTGACTGTCGTCGTTGTTCTTCACGACCTCAACATGGCGGCGCGCTACTGCGATCGGTTGGTGGCGCTCAAGAACGGTCACTGTGTTGCAAGCGCATCGCCGGCAGAACTCATGCAGGCGCCGGTTCTGAAGGATGTCTTCGGAATTTCAATGAGCGTAGTTCCGCATCCAGCGGAGCAGGGAGTGTTGGCCTATGTCGATTGACCGGCGCAAGTTTCTGAAAGGTATCTGGTGTCTTGCTGCCGGAGCGAGCCTGCCGGCTTCCGCATCTTCCACCCCGAAAATCGTGTCGCTGGACTATGCCGCCGCCGAAACGCTCCTTGCCATCGGCGTGACACCAGCCGGCGTGCAATCGAGCGACCGGTGGGATCGATGGGTCGTCGAACCGGAATTGCCCCGATCGGTGGTCAATGTCGGTCAGGATCTTGTCGCCAATCTGGAAGTCATAGCCTCTCTCAGGCCGGATCTCATCATCACCACGCCTTATACAGACGCTCTCAGAAGCCGACTTGAAAGGATTGCGCCGGTTTACATGGTCTCGGTGTACGACCAAACCGGAACCCCGCTCGTTAACGCCTTTCAGGAAACGAGAGAACTTGGGCGACTTGCCGGAATTGCAGCCGAGGCAGAAGACTACCTCCGTTCTGCCGATGTTGAATTCGATACTCTGCGGTCTCGCCTAGCCGGAAAGAATCAACCGCCTGTTGCTCTGGTGAATTTCATGGATGACCGGCATGTTCGGGTCTATGGCGCGAGCGGTTTGTATCAGGATGTGCTCGACAGACTGGAATTGAACAACGCCTGGACGCGCCCCACCAACTATTGGGGTTTTGCGACTGTGGGACTGGAGGAACTGGCTCGCGCAGCACCGCCTGAAATGCATCTCATCGCATTCGAGCCCATGGTCGAGGAAATCAAACCAACCCTGGAGACCAGCCCGATATGGCGATCCATGCCGGTTGTCCAGGAAGGGAACTTCAAAGTCTTTCCGCCGGTTCTGACTTTCGGAATGGTACCGTCGGCGCTGAGATTTGCCCGCCTGATCACGGCTTATCTGGAGCAGGAAATCTTATGAACGTCCAAGTGATGCCCAACCGGGCCTCCTGGCTGTCTGGTGCCATGCTTCTTGTGGCGAGCGCCATCGGTTGGACACTGGTTTCCCGCTATTTGCCCGTGCTCGTCAGCGTGCCGCAAGGTTATAATGTAGAGCGCATGATTGCGCTTTATTCGACGCTTCCGCGCATGGCGACAGCTCTGTTATGTGGGGCCGCCCTGTCGCTTTCAGGCGTACTTCTTCAAATCGCGCTGAGAAATCCGTTGGCGTCACCGACCACACTTGGTGTTTCTTCCG
>NZ_JAILWL010000280.1 GCF_025698965.1 Roseibium sp. | reverse complement strand
GGAGAGCGATATGTTCAAGTCCATGCGTGTAACAGCGCTTGCGGCTGCTCTAATGGCTGCTACATCTCTAACCGCAGTTGCAGAGGTGGTCTACCACCGCGGCAACACCGCAGACCCGGAAACTCTGGATCAGCACAAGACCTCCACCACTTACGAAGCACACATTCTGCGCGATCTTTATGAAGGTCTCGTCGCATATGATGCTGCCGGAAAGGTCATTCCAGGCGTTGCTGAAAGCTGGACCATTTCCGACGATGGTACCGTCTACACGTTCAAATTGCGCGACAACGCCAAGTGGTCAAACGGTGACCCGGTAGTCGCCGGTGATTTTGTTTATTCCCTGCGCCGTATCATGACACCGGAAACCGGTGCGAAATACGCAAACATCCTTTACCCGATCAAGAATGCGGAAAAGGTCAACAAAGGCGAACTGAAGCCGGAAGACATGGGTGTGAAGGCGCTTGACGACCACACTCTGGAGATTTCCCTCGAGGCGCCGACCCCGTATTTCATCGAACAGCTGACACACCAGACCGGCCTGCCGGTTCACCCGGCAACGGTCGATGCTCATGGCACCGACTTCGTGAAGCCTGAGAACATTGTCACCAATGGTGCGTTCACGCTTGCCGAATTCGTTCCGAACGCGCATGTGAAGGCGACGAAGAACCCGAACTTCCACGACGCGGACAACGTCAAGATCGACACGATCTTCTTCTATCCGACGGAAGATCGTGGTGCAGCTCTGCGCCGCTTCCAGGCTGGCGAATTGCACACCAACAACGATGCGCCGACTGAACAGGTTGCCTTCATGAAGGAAAACCTTGGCGATCAGTTCCGTGTGGCACCGTACCTGGGCACCTACTACTACGCCCTGAACCATGAAGACGAAGCACTGAGCAACGCGGAAGTTCGCCAGGCGCTGTCCATGGCGATTGACCGTGAATTCCTCGCGGATGAAATCTGGGGTTCCACCATGGTGGCCGGATATTCCTTCGTACCGCCGGGAATCGGCAATTACGGTGAGCCGGCATATGCCGACTACATGGACATGTCACAGATCGACCGCGAAGAAAAAGCGATCGAAATGCTCGAAAAGGCAGGCTTCAGCGAATCCAATCCGCTCAAGCTGACAATCAACTACAACACTTCCGAGAACCACAAGAACACGGCCGTTGCAATTGCCGACATGTGGAAGCCTCTTGGTGTTGAAGTGTCCATGGTAAACACCGACACCAAGACGCACTATGCAATGCTTCGCGACCGTCAGGACTTCGACGTTGCACGTGCCGGCTGGATTGGTGACTATTCCGACCCGCAGAACTTCCTGTTCATGGTCGAGAGCGACAATACCGGTTTCAACTACGCGCGTTACGAGAACCCGGAATATGACGCTCTGATGGACGAGGCCGCTGCAACCATTGATCTGGAAAAGCGTGCTGAAATCCTCAAAAAAGCGGAAGAACTGTTCATGCGCGACCTGCCGTTCATCCCGCTGATGTACTACGGCTCCATGAACCTGGTTTCCGACAAGGTCGCCGGATTTGAGAACAACCTTCTCAACGTTCATCCGACCCGCTTTATGAGCATCTCCCAATAATCGAAAACACAAAGCCGGCAGGTATATTCCTGCCGGTTTTTTGCAAGGTGGCACGCAAAGACCGCCGGCAAACCAACAGGGGCAAAGCCTATGCACCGCTATGTGCTCGGTAGATTGCTCAGCGCAATCCCGACCCTCTTTCTGATCGTTACAATTTCTTTCTTTCTGATCCGGATCGCACCTGGCGGTCCGTTTGATCTTGAAAGGCCACTTGAGGCCAAAGTGATGGAAAATCTGAACAAGATCTACCATCTCGATGAGCCGCTCTGGAACCAGTACCTGCTCTATCTGAAAAGCATAGTGCAGCTGGATTTCGGCCCGAGTTTCTATTTCCGCGACTTCTCGATCAACGAGCTGTTCGCGCAGAGCTTGCCGATTTCAATACAGCTCGGACTGTCTGCGCTGTGTCTGGCTCTGGTTGTCGGCGGCGTGCTGGGTGTTTCTGCAGCGCTGCGCCAGAACCATCCCGCAGATTACACGATCATGGCAGCCGCGACGCTTGGTGTGACTATTCCCAATTTCGTCGTTGCACCGATCTTGACACTGATCCTCGGTGTTTGGCTCGGCTGGCTGCCGGTTGGTGGCTGGAACGGCGGTGCCTTCGTCAATGTCATCCTTCCTGTCGTGACACTGGCGCTGCCTCAGGTTGCCGTGGTTGCCCGATTGACTCGCGGGTCGATGATCGAAGCCTTGAGATCGAACCACGTTCGCACGGCTAGAGCCTATGGCCTGACCAGCTACATGGTCGTCGTGGTGCATGCGCTCAGGGGGGCAATCCTGCCGGTCGTTTCCTATCTTGGGCCGGCGGCCGCAGCTCTTCTTACCGGCTCTGTCGTGATTGAGACCATCTTCGGTATTCCCGGCATCGGCCGCTACTTCGTGCAAGGCGCACTAAACCGTGACTACACCCTGGTGATGGGGACTGTCGTGGTCGTTGCCTGTTTTGTCATCCTGTTCAACCTCGTTGTGGATCTGCTTTATGCACTGCTCGATCCGCGCGTGCGTTACGATTGAGGAGGGACACGGATATGACAATTACAGCAACAAACAACGTCGACGTGCCCGCAAAAGGCAGGTCCCTTTGGGACGATGCGCGCGACCGGCTGCTTGCCAACCGGGCTGCCGTTGCAAGCATGATTGTGCTGGTTGCAATAGCGCTGATCTCGATCTTCGGCCCGATCCTGTCACCTCATCAGTTCGACACGGTCTATCGTGACTATGTCAAGGTGCCGGCGAGCCTGGAGGCCTATCCAAGAGCTGCGCAAGTCGAGCCCGCATTCATGTCGGTAGCCAAGCGCGCACGCCTGACGGTCGACAGCTATGAGCGTAACGGTGATACGGTGATCGCGAACGTAACCTCGCGCCGGGAAATCGATCCACGCACGACGCGCTACTTCGACCGCAGTGACCTGTTCAAGGACGCTAAGGTAATGGATTTCACCGATGACAAGAAATCGGCGACAATTCATGCTGACGTCAACTACATGCACTTCTATTTCGGCACGGATGCAAATGGCCGGGATATGATGACCAGGACCTTTATCGCCGGGCGCGTCTCGCTGACGATCGGCTTGCTGGCAACTGTGGTGGCCATCTCGATCGGTGTCCTTTACGGGGCGACTTCGGGATATCTCGGCGGCCGTGTCGACCAGATGATGATGCGCGTTGTCGATATTCTTTATTCACTGCCCTTCATCTTCTTCGTCATCATGCTGGTGGTGTTTTTCGGCAGGAACTTCATCTTGATGTTCATTGCCGTTGGTGCCGTGGAATGGCTGGATATGGCCCGCATCGTGCGTGGTCAGACCCTGACTATCAAACGCCAGGAATATGTGCAGGCTGCCGAAGCCATGGGCGTGGCCGATGGCGGCATCGTTCGCAGGCACATCATTCCCAACACGCTGGGCCCGGTCGTCGTCTACATGACGCTGCTGGTGCCCAAAGTCATCCTTCTGGAAAGCTTCCTGTCCTTCCTCGGACTTGGCATCCAGGAGCCGATGACGAGCTGGGGTGTTCTGATCTCCGAAGGCGCGCGCAATCTGCAGGGGGCTGCATGGATGCTCATCTTCCCGTCAATCTTCCTGACATCGACGCTGTTTGCGCTGAACTTCATCGGCGACGGCTTGCGCGATGCCCTGGACCCGAAAGACCGGTAAGGAGATGACCATGACCAGTGAAAACAACAAGACGGTCCTCTCCATCAAGGATCTGAAGGTCGATTTCGAGACCGGAACAGGCACTGTCAACGCCGTACGCGGCGTGGATATCCATGTGGAAGCCGGGGAAACCGTGGCCATCGTCGGCGAGAGTGGTTCCGGCAAAAGCCAGACCATGATGGCAGCCATGGGCCTTCTGGCATCCAACGGCCGCACGCAAGGGGAGGTCGTCTATGGTGGACGCAATATCCTTGGTCTGCCTATCAGGAAACTGAACGATGTGCGCGGTGCGAAGATCACCATGATCTTCCAGGAGCCGATGACGTCGCTGGACCCGCTCTACACCATCGGTCGCCAGCTGGCCGAGCCGATGGTCGTCCATGGCGGCCTGTCCTGGAAGGCGGCGAAGGCGAAGGCGCTTGATCTTCTGAAGCTCGTCAACATTCCCGAGCCGGAACGCAAGATCAAAGCTTATCCGTATGAAATGTCGGGTGGCCAGCGCCAGCGTGTGATGATCGCCATGGCGCTTGCCAACGATCCGGATGTGCTCATCGCAGACGAGCCGACGACCGCGCTTGATGTCACCACTCAGGCGCAGATCCTGGATCTGCTTCGCGATCTCCAGAAACGGCTTGGCATGGCGGTGCTCTTCATCACCCATGACCTGGGGATCGTCCGCCGCATTTCCGACCGTGTCTATGTCATGAAGACCGGTGAAGTGGTGGAAAGCGGCGAGACACAAAAAATCTTCACGAAGCCCGAGCATCCCTATACGAAAATGTTGCTGGATGCAGAGCCGACAGGACACAAGCCCCCGGTTCCGGAGAGTGCGCCGGTGCTGCTGGAAGCGCAGAAGGTTGAAGTGGAATTCGAGCTGGACTCCGGCTTCCTGAAACCGAAGCATATTCTGCGTGCGGTCGACGACATCAGCTTTTCTCTGCGCAAGGGGCAGACCCTTGGAATCGTTGGAGAAAGCGGTTCAGGAAAATCCACTCTCGGGCGGGCGGTTCTGAACCTGCTTCCGGCCGGTGGTCGCGTCGTGTTTCAGGGCCAGCAGATTACCGGCAAGGATAGAGCCGAAATGCGTGCCCTGCGAAAGGACATGCAGTTGATCTTTCAGGATCCGTTCGGATCCCTGAGCCCGCGCATGACAGTCGGACAGATCATTTCCGAAGGTCTTCTGGTGCACGAGCCGTCCTTGACCGCAAGGGACCGTGACGACCGTGCCTGTCAGGCTCTGGAAGAAGTGTCTCTGGACCCAGTCATGCGCAATCGCTACCCGCATGAATTTTCAGGCGGTCAGCGCCAGCGTATCGCCATTGCGCGGACCATGGTGTTGAAACCCGAGCTTGTCGTGCTCGATGAGCCGACATCCGCGCTCGACCGCACGATCCAGAAGCAGGTCGTTGAACTTCTGCGAGACCTGCAAAATGCGCATGATCTCACTTACCTGTTCATCAGCCATGACCTTGCCGTCGTTCGGGCCCTGTCGGATACGGTGATGGTGATGCAGCGCGGCAAGGTTGTTGAGGCGGGAACCGCTGATGCAATTTTTGAATCGCCGAAATGCGACTACACCAAAGAGCTGATCGGCGCGGCAATGCTGACACAGCAGCAAATGGCGGAAACGGCCTAAGCGTTTCCGGAAATGAACATGTCAGAGCCCGGCCAGAGCAGCGATCTGGGCGGGCTCCTTGTCAAAGTTTTTTTGCAACTGGTCGAGATCTCTGCCGTAAAAATGCGGAGCAAGAACGACGGCGCTAGAGAGAATGTGCGCCTTCATCGCGTTTTTGACTTCCTGCACATCCTGTTTCTCCAGCGCATTCAAGATGTCCTGATGGGACGTCACGTTTTGCCGTCTCCAGGCAGCTTCGGGCCTTGGTGTCGGGAGCATGATCCGCTGCAACATCATGGTGGTTCGAAGCAGAACCGGCTCCAGTGTCGGCATCTCGGCAATCTTGAACAGTTTTAGGTGAAGGTTGCGATCCAGTTCCGAGCAACCGAAAACATCCCGTCGCAACCGGCATTCTTCAAACTGCTGATCGAGATCCCGCAGTTCCTGTAACTGGCGCGCGGTGATGTTTTTTGCGGCCTCAATGACACTGGTTGTTTCCATGTCGATGCGAAGCTTCAGCAAAAGCATCGCCTCGAGCGTGCTGGGGTTGGTCACGAATGTTCCCTGATAGCCACGCCGGTCAACCAGGCCGAATTCCTGAAGAAGCATCAAGGCTTCCCTTATCGTACTTTGGGAACATTGATAGTCCTGAGCGAGAGACTGCTCGGTGATCAGGCTGTCGGAAGTCAGTTCACCGGTCAGGATTTTTCGTTTCAGATCCTGATAGACAGCGTCGCATTTGCGCGCGCGCTTGCCACCTGAACCTGATCCGTTTTGCAGATCTGCATCTTCGGCGAGTTGTACATTCACGTCGCTGCCTCTCCCCTTGGCATCGCGTTCGAACAAGCGTCCCCAACAGACGCATTGCCGAAGAAAAATGTTCCGGCAACTGTTCTATCTTCCTCACCATCCGGTCTTCGTTGAAGCGGCAGGGGAGTCGATGGGGCTCACCAATCCTAACCCCGCTGTCTGGTCTTTTGTTCTTCCCGGAACCCTTCCCAAGAGCTTCAGATTCGAGCTACGAACGTTGGGTAGAACGCCGGAATTGCGACATAGACGGGATAAAAAATAACAATAAATCCATACTTTCTTGACCCTTTGGCAAATGCAATCGCTAATCTGTCAACTCTGATAACATGTTTGCGAGCAGTGGATAGCTTCCTCCGATTTCACGCCAACGGATATTCGGCATTCTGGTGTCGTTATGCGGCCGCTTTTTCCAGCGCGTTGATCCAGTTTTTGTGGGCAATCTTTTCAATGGCAATCGCATTGAATCCCCTTGCATCCAGGGCTTCCAGCAAACGGGACAGGCCGGTCACATCACCAATGTCGTTCGGAACAACACAGCCGTCGAAATCCGAACCGAGCGCAACACCGTCCTCACCGAGCCTGTCGGTAAGATAGGCAGCGTGATCGGCAATGACATTCAGATGAGTGTCCCTCGCGTAACCGCCATCCGGTCTCAGAAACGGGACGTGAAAGTTGATCCCTACCAGCCCCTCGCTTTCCTTGATGGCATCAAGTTGTTTGTCGGTGAGGTTCCGGCTGCTGGGGCAGATGGAATGAACGTTTGAATGGCTGGCGACGATCGGACGGTCGGTGATGCGCGCCAGATCCCAGAACCCTTTTTCATTCAGGTGAGACACGTCGAGCAGAACACCCAGTTTGTTGCAGGCCCTGACAAGATCGCGGCCAGCGCCGGTGAGACCGGTCCCGATATCGGGAGAAGCAGGGTGTGCCATGGGCACACCGTAGCCGAATTCATTCTCACGGCTCCAGACAAGTCCCAGCGAACGCAAACCGCGCTTGTAAAGGTCTTCCAGGGCGTAAAACTCGGTGTCGATTGCCTCCGCACCTTCGATATGAAGGCTTATCGCCATTTTCCCGGCGTCGATTGCAGCTCTGTTTTCTTCGGCGCTTCGGCAGATGGCCACTTGCCCATCAGAATCGGTCTCGATTTGCTCAGCACGTTCCAGAAGGCGGTAGGTGAAGTCGAGCGCCTGTTTGTGCGGCACTTCCTGGTAATTTGCAGGATCTTTCGGATCGAACGGACTGCTGAAATCCTGGTCCGGATTAGAGGGGACAAACATTGCGAACAGACCGCCGGCAAAGCCCGCCTCCTGGGCCCGCACCAGATCGAGATGCCCGGTATCCGAACGCTCGAAGAAATTACGGTTGCCGCCCTTGATCGCGTCGATTTCGAGTTTCAGCAAAGTGTCGTTGTGACCATCGAAAACCGGGAAGGGAGACTTTGCTATGGTGTCGGGCACGGTATTTCCTCAAATGATTTGTGTCGGAAACAGGGGCAGGTAATTGCGAACAGTAGGCTCAATCTAGTGGTTCATTTGAAGAATGTAAGGCACTTTGATCGAAAGTGACTTGCAACTGTTGAAAAGCTGCCTCAAGAAAGGGCTTCCATTTTGGGAGGTCCCATGAAGCGTCATTTTTCGCCGCACGAACAAACTCGCCCGGAAGAAAACAATCTGTTTGATCGCCGCACATTCCTGGCCGGTGGTCTTTTGCTGTCAGCCGGGGCCTTGGCAGGATGCCAGACGGCCGTCGGACTGCCGGACCAGGCCGAATTGCCTGACGAGGAATTTGATTACGCTGCGGCGTACGCAGCATTGCCCGATGGCGATTACACTTGGCCTGCGATCAACTACAAGAACTTCGACCAGCAGTACTTGCGACAGGTCGTGGAGTATAAGACCCGGGAAAGACCGGGGACGATAATTGTCGATCCATACAACAACTTTCTCTATTGGACGCTCGGTAACAAAAAGGCTTTGCGTTACGGGATTGGTGTTGGCCGTGCGGGCTTTGCCTGGAATGGTGAGGCCTTGATCCGCGTGAAGCGCGAACATCCGATCTGGCGCCCTCCACGGGAAATGATCGCACGCAAACCCTCACTGGAACGGTACTGGGAAAAAGGCTATCCACCGGGGTTGAAAAACCCGCTTGGTGCGCGTGCCATGGATCTTTGGCAGGGATCAACGGATACACTTTTTCGGATACACGGAACCAACAAACCGTCCTCGATCGGCAAAAGTGTATCTTCCGGCTGCATCCGCATGTGGCAGCAGGACGTGATCGATCTGTTCAATCGTGTTCCGTTGCGAACAAAGGTTGTCGTGCTGAGCGAAGATCCAAACGATACGGCATAATCCCGATTGCATTTTGAAGCCGGTACAGCGCACAGTCG
>NZ_JAILWL010000028.1 GCF_025698965.1 Roseibium sp. | reverse complement strand
CAACAACAAGTCGGACTGAGGGAGAGCAGAGCGTGACAGACGGCAAGATTGTGGTCCCGGCGTCGGGAAGGGAAACATCTACCAAGCCTTCGCCAATGATCGATCCGTTCGGACGTGCTGTCACCTATCTTCGCGTATCCGTGACGGATCGCTGTGATTTCCGGTGCGTTTACTGCATGGCGGAAGACATGACATTCCTGCCCAAGCGCGAGGTTCTGAGCCTTGAAGAACTCGACCGGCTGTGCACCGCCTTCATTGAAAAAGGCGTCCGAAAGCTGCGCCTGACTGGCGGTGAGCCCTTGGTGCGCAAAAACATCATGGGCTTGATCCGCAGCCTTGGCAGACATCTGGACAGCGGTGCTCTCGAAGAATTGACGCTGACAACCAACGGGTCGCAACTCGCCCGGTTTTCAAACGAACTTTACGATTGCGGGGTTCGGCGGATCAATGTTTCGATCGACACGCTGGATACGCAGAAATTCAAGGCCGTGACCCGCTGGGGTGATCTCGGCAAGGTAATGGATGGTATCCGGGCGGCAACCGAGGCCGGATTGCAGATCAAGGTCAATATGGTGGCCCTCAAGGGCGTCAACGAGCATGAGATCGTATCCATGTTGGAATGGTGCCACGGACAGGGTCATGACCTCACATTGATCGAAACAATGCCGCTTGGCGAAATTGACGGCGACAGGACCGATCAGTATCTGCCTCTATCTACCGTTCGCACCCGATTGTCGGATCAATTCACCTTGATCGATATTCCTTACAAGACCGGTGGTCCCGCCCGCTACGTTACAGTTGAAGAAACGGGCGGTCGCCTCGGCTTTATCACGCCTATGACCCATAATTTCTGTGAGAGCTGCAACCGTGTGCGGATAACCTGTACGGGCCAGCTTTACATGTGCCTTGGGCAGGATGACATGGCCGATCTGCGCGCACCGCTACGCGCATCGGAGGGCAACGAGCTTTTGAGCAGTGCAATCGATGAAGCCATCGGACGCAAGCCGAAGGGACATGATTTTGTCATCGACCGGAAGACCAGACAACCGGCTGTTTCACGCCACATGAGCGTGACCGGCGGCTAAACCTGCAAGCCTTTCAGCCGGCAAGACAAATAGGCACATCGTGGCACGCTTTGCTGGGAAAGCCCTGTTCAATTGAGCTTATTCGGCCGGTTGAAGACCGTGGCGGGATGACATGCGTTTTATGGAAAGCGCTGCAATCAAACTGCTGCAAATGCCCAATGCCATGATGAGGATCATGCTCCAAGGCGATCCGGCAAGGAAACTCTCGGCAAAGAGCCAGGCAACCAGCGTTCCCGCAACCGCCCCCATACCAACCTGGAACGAGGCAGTCAGCCCGGAAGCGGCCCCGGCCAGTTCCGGCCGTACACTGACCGCGCCCGAAATGGCACTCGGCAGGCAGACGCCGTTGCCGAGACCAAGGACAAACATCGGCAGAAAGAGGCTGGCTGCAGTAACAATGCCGAAATAGGCAAACCCGGCAATCAGCCCCACGGCTATTGCGCCGATCAGGGTGCCTGTAAGGATCATCGGATAAAGACCGACGCGTTCGGCAAACTTGCCGGAAATGTAATTTCCAACGATGTAGCCCAACGCAACAAACATGAAATAGAAGCCCATTTCCGCCGCGCTTAAAACCAGAATCTTGGCGGCGATGAAAGGCGCACCACCGAGATAGGCGAAATAAGCAAGGGCTGAAAACGCCGCCGTCAATGCATAACTCCAGTATAGGGGCTCTCTGAACAAGGCCCCATATGATTGAAAAACCCGCTTTGGCCCGACTGAAGTTCGCACATGGTTGGTTTCCGGCAATGCATAGATACTCGCCAAAAGAACCCCTACCCCGAAAATAAGCATCAGAAAGAAACCGCCCTGCCATCCGTAGAACTCGTCTAGCAATCCTCCGATGGCCGGTGCGATTGTCGGCATGACAGCCATGCCCATGGTGACATATCCGATCATACTGGCCGCCTGCCGGGGCCCATAAAGATCTCTTACGATTGCACGTCCAAGCACCATCCCGGTGCAACCACCCGCCGCCTGAACGACACGCGCAGCGATCAGCATTTCAATGGTGGGGGCAAGCAGGCACAGTATGCTGCCGATAACAAAGAGCGCCATTCCGATAATGATTACCGGCCGTCTGCCTATCTGGTCGGACAAAGGCCCCCAGAACAACTGGGCAATCGCAACCGCGATGAAAAACGCAGACATGGAAAGCTGAATTTCTCCAGCAGTCGCAGAAAAGACGATCATCATACCCGCCAGTGAGGGTAGATATATCTGCATTGCCAGGGGACTAACGGTAGATATCGCAATCAACGCGGCCAATGAGGGCTTTGCTTCAAGACCTCTAATTTGTGACTGGCGGGAAGACATGCCCTGGAAGGTACCCTTACATCTGACTATTACCGCATGGCGACTCAACTCAGATGAAGATAACCGGCCCGCGTGATCCGGACGTGAAACCACATTTCATGATTGTTTGCGCTTACCGAAGGTGTGAAGAAACACCTGTTTCCAGCGGTTTGAATGCACGGCTCACAAACCCTCTGGAGCAAAGGACCGCCGATGAGCAGCGTGTCAAACGACCGGCTCGCGCTATTGGTGCCGACACAATGGATGTCTCACTGATCACTCCATTGATCCGGCTGTGTTTTCAGATTGTCTGCGGTGGCCGAAGCTCTTCCGGCCACCTGTCGATGAGATCAGTCGAAAACGATCTTGGGAGCTGCCCGCTCCTGAGAGGACGCAGATTGCTGGATGCCGGCCACCACTTTCGTCGCAATGTCCTTGTAAATCGCGGCAACGGGACCTTCCGGATCCGACACGACAACCGGGGTTCCCGCGTCCGATGTTTCCCGGATCTTCATGGTCAAGGGAATTTCGCCGAGGAAAGGAACGCTTAGCCGTTCCGCTTCAGCCCTTGCGCCACCATGACCGAATATGTCGTGGCGGCCACCACAGTCCGGGCACAAGAAATAGCTCATGTTCTCGACAATCCCGAGAACGGGCACATCCACACGTTTGAACATGTTGAGCCCCTTGCGGGCATCAATCAACGCCAGATCCTGTGGTGTGGACACGATCACCGCACCTGCCAGCGGGACTTGCTGGGCCATCGTCAATTGGGCATCGCCGGTCCCGGGAGGCATGTCGACGACAAGAACATCCAGCTCTCCCCAGGCCACCTCGCGCAACATCTGCGTAAGTGCGGAAATGACCATCGGGCCGCGCCAGATCATCGGCGTTTCTTCCTCAACCATGAACCCCATGGACATCACCTTGATGCCATAGCCCTCAAGGGGTTTCATGACCCTTCCCGATACAGGTTCGGGACGTCCTGAAACATTGAACAAACGCGGCACGGAAGGGCCGTAGATGTCAGCGTCAAGCACGCCCACCCGCAGACCATTGGCAGCCATGGCCAGTGCAAGATTTGCTGTCGTCGTCGATTTTCCGACACCGCCCTTTCCGGACGCCACAGCAATAATGTGCTTGATACCGGGAACACCTGGCTTGGAAGCCCCCTGCTCTTCGGGCGTGCGCTGCGACTGCTGCGGGGCTGCTTTGGGGGCAGGTCT
Organism: Roseibium sp.; assembly: GCF_025698965.1. Classification (GTDB taxonomy): domain Bacteria; phylum Pseudomonadota; class Alphaproteobacteria; order Rhizobiales; family Stappiaceae; genus Roseibium. The sequence goes on along the minus strand of NZ_JAILWL010000028.1, from coordinate 21,057 downwards.
TGGCGCGGTATTGCGTGCACCGCCCGCCGAACGTTCTGCGGTCAAGGCCACCATTGCATTCTCAACTCCGTCGACTTCCCGGACCACTTTTTCAGCGGCCTGACGCAACGGCTCAAGTTCCTGCGCCCGCTCCGCCGGAACGGTGATCGAAAAGGCAACCCGCCCATCAGAAACAAAAACATCCGAAACTAGGCCTAGCGAAACGATATCGCCTTCCAGGTCCGGTCCCTTGATTTGCTTGAGGCGTTCCAAAACTGCGGCTTTGATCGTGTCGCTCATTAAATCGTCCTGTCGAATCTCCGGCTCCACCGAAGCGCCGGATAGCTTTCTCCGAAAACTAGTGAGCATTCAGGCAAAAACAATCTGCCAAATTGCTGCACATGTCGTTTCCGTCCCTCCGGTGACAGTCATAGAATTGAAGAAATTCAGACACAAGTCCGATGAGTTCTGTGTTTCAGCGAAGCGCGTCAAATGCCCGCTCCTGGCAAGGAGCGTCGGGAAACCGCAACTAAGTTGCCAGAAACTCTCGAAACAACTTTCCGAACGAACCGGATCCGATCTGATCCCTTGGCAAAAGTTCACGTTGGTATGCGGCAGAAAATTGTATCGCAGAAAAACAGGGACAATGTTTCTGTTGCACCACGTGCCATGCTGATTAATTTGCTGCAAATGCACCGCTGCTGCGGACCCTCAGGTTCGTGACCTCAGGATAAACCCATGCCGACTTGCCTTATCACCGCGTCCAATCGTGGGATCGGATTTGAACTTGCCCGGGAAGCGATTTCGGGTGGCTGGACAGTCTACGGTTCCGTGCGCACCCAGGTTTCGGCAATCGAAACGTCTGATAAATTAGGGGAGAAATTTCTGCCCCTCATTTTCGACGTGAGAGATCATGACGAGGTCAACGATGTCGCCAAGACACTGGACGAAAGCATTGACCTTCTGATCAACAACGCCGGCATCATCGGTCCCGAACGCCAGTCCCCACTTGAAATGGACTTCGCCGGATTCCACGAGACGCTGGCCACGAATACGCTTGCACCCCTGGCTGTTGCCCAGGCGTTCCTTCCGCATTTGCGAAAGTCCGGAAACGGCAAGATTCTGACGATATCCAGTCAAATGTCCTGGATGGGTTACCGCAAGTCAGACACGCTTGCCTACCGCGCATCAAAGGCGGCGGTCAACAAGGTCATGCAAGGTCTGGCCACCGAACTCGAAGAGGAAGCTATTCCAGTTGCCCTGATCGATCCAGGCTGGGTGCAAACCGACATGGGCGGCGTTCATGCCGACAACTGCCCCATCGACGTAGCCAAAGGCATCTTTCAGATCGGCCAAGACCTCGATCTTTCCCACACGGGCAAATTCTTCAAATGGACTGGCGAGGAACGCCCGTTCTGATTTCAACTTATCTACACGCTGGAGTTCGCCATGACCTGGCCCCTTCCCGTCACCCTGACCGGCACTCACGCCACCCTTGCACCGCTTGAGCAGAACCACTCTGCCGATCTCGCAGAAGCCTCCGCTGAGGGCGATCTCTGGAAAGCCTGGTACACCACTGTTCCGCACCCGGACGCAATTGCCGAGGAGATCGATCGCCGTCTGAAACTGAAGGAGAATGGCTCCATGCTCCCGTGGGCTGTCCTGACGCCGGACGGAAAGGCGGTCGGAATGACCACGTACATGAACATCGATCCCATCCACAAACGTGTGGAGATTGGATCGACCTGGTACAGAAAAGCTGTTCAGAGAACGCATCTGAATACGGAGTGCAAGCGGATGCTTCTGGCGCATGCTTTCGAAGAGCTTGACTGTATCGCCGTCGAATTTCGTACTCACTTCATGAATCGACAAAGCCGCACTGCCATCGAGCGCCTGGGCGCAAAGCTTGATGGTGTGCTGCGTTCACATCAACGAACCGCGAATGGTGCTCTGCGTGACACCGCTGTCTATTCGATTCTGCCACACGAGTGGCCGGCAGTGCGTGCCGGTTTGGATTTCAAGCTTGCAGAACAACGGTGACCTGCTTTTCCACACAAAGATGAGCAAACGTTGTTTTGCACAGTTTTCTTGTTTTCCGCTGAAGCGGGCAAAGCACACTTTTAGGGAGAACTAGGCAACAATCTGGTAACTTTATAATTTGTTCTTCCCGTTTGTCTCAGATTTTAAGCAATTGTGAGGAATTGAAGCGCAGGCTGGTTTCATCGGCAAAAGAAAGAGACTCGCCATGGAACTTTATCGCGCTTGCTACCGAAGCAAAATCAGATGGGACAAGATGCACCTGCCCCTTCCTGATGAGATCGACAGGACCTTGCTGCGTATTCGCCGCATCAACCGCAAAGCCGGTGTGACCGGAGCGTTGTTGCTGGTCGACCAGCATATTGTGCAAATCCTGGAAGGCCAGACAGGTCAGGTGTTGGACACAGTCTACTGCGTCATGAACGACCCGCGGCTGCATGACATCGAGGGTATCATTCACGAGCCGGTGGATTTCCGCCTGTTTCCAAACTCGCTCATGTTCTTCAGGGACCTGACCGATGGCATTGCAGCCTCGAAACACGCGGTCTTGCGTCCGCTCCTGGATCATCCTGGCGAAGTCACGCGAGAGGAAGCCAGCAGAGCATTCGGTCATTTTGCTACGGAATTGCAGGAAGGCCGCCTGACCAACGATATGCTGATGATCTGATCCAAAGACGATCTGTTTCGTCTACCGGGCTACTTGCTGCGTGTGTCGCGTTCATGGACACCGCAAATCCCTCCATGCCCAGTCATTTGCCGATGGCGCCGAAGAAAGCGCCCCCCCTTGCAACCGGGGGAGCGCAGAGCAGCAGACGGAACTTCCCTCTCCCCCTCAAAGCGTGGCTATTTTCGTTGCCAGCATGCCTGGAACGTCGGTTGGCGGTGGATATTTGTTGCTCACAATGCCGCGCCTGGTGAACTAATTTCTTGCCCTCAGCCAAAAGCCTCCCATAGTGTTTGTAAAACAAATACATGTGGAGTCGCGCGGCTTTGACAGGCCCATACGTGCTGAAACCCGATCCGTTGGATCCGAAGCTCTCAACATCCGTCAGTGGTATCGACCAGAACGGCGATCCGGTCGACACGAAAGTCGTGACCGAAAAACCGCTGACGCTTTTCCTGAATTCCCAGGAAGTCGTGACCATGATGACCATTGGCGATCATCCGGATCTTCTGGCCGTTGGCTATTTGAAGAACCAGAACATGCTTGCCGACGACGACGTCATTACAGGCATCGATCACGATGACGACCTTGAAGTCGTGATTGTCCGCACAGAGCGTGAGACCGATTTTGAGGAAAAACTGAAGAAGAAAGTGCGCACATCCGGCTGCGCACAGGGCACGGTGTTCGGCGACGTCATGGAAGGGTTCGAGACTGTTGCCCTTTCTGACGATGCCCGTCTGAAGACCTCCTGGCTCTATGCGCTGACAAAGAAGATCAACACCACTCCCTCTTTGTATCTTGAAGCGGGAGCAATTCACGGCTGCGTTTTGTGCAAGGACGACTCTCCACTGGTCTATATGGAAGATGTCGGACGACACAACGCAGTCGACAAAATCGCCGGCTGGATGGTTCTGAACGACATTATCGCACACGACAAAATCTTCTATACGACCGGCCGTCTGACTTCCGAAATGGTCATCAAGACGGTGATGATGGGAATACCCATTCTTGTTTCCCGCTCCGGCTTTACCGCCTGGGGCGTGGAGTTGGCCCGTCAGGCCGGCCTGACACTGATCGGCCGCGCCAGGGGCAAGCGATTTGTTGCCTTGTCCGGCGCAGAGCGCATCGAATTTGACATGGATCCCGGTGATGCGGATGACGAACCGGAAAAACTCAAACGCAAAGGGAGCGTAGCAGCGGAATGATGGCGGAGCACAAGCAGTTGAGCGCAAAAAATGTGCTTGGTTGTGTCTTGGCAGGCGGCCAATCGCGTCGCATGGGTGGTGGCGACAAGAGTCTTATGGATCTTGGCGGCAAAACAATGCTGGAAATGATACTTGCCCGGTTTACCTCGCAAGTTCCCAGCATAATTCTCAATGCCAATGGCGACCCGTCTCGATTTGCACGCTTCAACCTGCCGGTCTTCGCTGATCCGGTCGGCGATTTCGCGGGCCCCCTTGCAGGTATTCTTGCGGGCATGACTTTTGCGAAAGAAAGAATGCCCGGTGTCACTCATGTCGTTTCGGTCGCTGGCGACACGCCGTTCTTTCCGACCAGTTTGGTGAAGCGCCTGTGCTCCTCCGTTCCTGCCGACAAGCCTGTCATCGCGCTGGCGTCCTCCTCGGACAAACTCCACCCCGTTTTCGGACTTTGGCCAGTGTCACTTCACTCAGACTTGCACTCCTGGCTAACGACTGGACAAAGCGGCAAAGTACTCGCTTTTGTTGATCGTCATGACAGCGTGGAAGTTTCATTCGACACCGATCCGCAAACGGGTCTCGATCCGTTTTTCAATGCCAACAAACCTGACGATCTGGCGACCGTCCGCAACGCGCTGAGCTCACCCATTTCATGATCACTACTCCTGTATTTGGCATTACCGGCTGGAAGAACTCCGGCAAGACCCAGCTCGTGACCCGACTTGTCAGCGAATTCACTGCAAGAGGCTTCCGGGTGTCGACGGTCAAGCATGCGCATCACAATTTTGATATCGATCGTCCCGGTGCCGACAGTTATCGCCACCGGGAAGCCGGGGCCAGCGAAGTTGCGCTGGTTTCCGGTCGTCGTTGGGCCTTGATGCATGAACTCAGAGGTGAGGACGAACCGTCACTTGACGATATCCTGTCGCGGATAGCCCCTTGTGACCTGATCCTGATTGAAGGCTACAAGCGCGAAAAACACCCCAAGATCGAGGCACGGCGGCGGGAGTCACGCGACAAGGGTCCGCTTGCACCGACCGATCCCGGTATTCTTGCCATTGCTGCCGATCACCCATTGCCGGAGGAGAAGCTGACGGTCTTTGATCTTGACGACGTGCGGGCCATTGCGGATTTCATTCAGACCCATCTCAGTCTGGTCAGGAAAGCTTCATGAGCAGCAAACCTCTTCTTGACGACTGCTTCTTGCATGACAAGGACAGACTGCGCCATCACGAGGCAATTGAGATCCTGAAAGACCGCATGTCAACGGCGGTCGTAGAGAAGGAAACCCTTCGTCTTGAGGATGCATTTGAACGCATTCTCGCAGAAGACATCACCGCGCCCCGCAATATTCCCCTCGCCGACAATTCAGCCGTGGACGGCTATGCGTTTCGCCAAGCCGATTTTGACGAGGCCGGCGGTTTCTTCCGATTGCAACAGCGCATTGCGGCCGGCCACGCCAGTGACGCAACTCTCGCTCCGTGGGCGGCGGCGCGTATCTTTACCGGCGCAGTGATGCCTCCTGGTGCCGATACGGTTGCAATGCAGGAAGATTGTGAAACGCATGTGCAGGATGGGCAGGACTTTGTCATCGTGCCGCAAGGGCTCAAGACGGGTGCAAATTGCCGCAAAGCAGGCGAAGATGTCGCTGAAGGCACAACCATACTGTCATCCGGCCACCTGATGCGGCCTCAAGATCTGGCTGCCATCGCCTCTACCGGACTGGCGAACGTGAACGTCTACAGAAAGCTGAAAGTGGCGCTGGTCTCCACGGGCGATGAAATTCGCCGTCCTGGCGACCCGATTACAGTCGGCGACGTCTATGATTCCAATCACTTCTTGCTACGCGGTCTGTGCGCCACGGTGCCGGTTGAAATCGAAGACCTCGGCATCCTGAAAGACGATGCCGAATTGGTGGAACAGACACTTCGGGACGCCGCGAAACATTTTGATGTCATCCTGACCACCGGTGGTGCCAGTCGCGGAGAGGAAGATCACATTCTGCAAGCGCTCGACACTCTCGGCCAACGCCACATGTGGCAGCTGGCAATCAAGCCAGGTCGGCCGATGATGTTCGGCAATATCGGCACTTGCGTCTTTCTCGGATTGCCTGGAAATCCTGTCGCCGCGATGATCTGCTTTCTGCTTTATGCACGACCGGTGCTGAACGTGCTGGCCGGAGGCGCGTTTTTGCAAGCGCAGGGCTTTCAGGTTCCGTCTGCGTTCGAGGTCCCTAAGAAAAAACCCGACAGGCGCGAGTTCTATCGTGGTTATCTCGGACGTGACAGAAACGGAAAGACAACAGCGCACAAGTTCATGCGTGACGGTTCTGGATTGATCACCGGCCTGCGTGAGGCGGATGGCCTGATTGAGATCCCGGAAGACGCCACATCCGTTAACGAAGGCGACCTTGTGACCTTCCTGCCGTTTTCCAGCTTTGGGATCCGATAACCCGGCAGTCTCCCGCCGGGTTGCCGATTGCCGTTGTCAGTAGGCGTAAGGCCAACCAGCTGCGACGAAGCGATAGCTTTCACCGTCTTTGACCACGCGCCCCATGCCCGGGAACGGGATGTGGGCACCTGCGAAGAACAGCTTGTCGCTTGCTGCCTGATCAAAGAATTTCTTCCTGGTCGCGGCGGCTGTTTGCGCATCGATGTCAAATCCGATGCCCCAATCCGGCCGGTCGAATTGATAGACCGTCATGTGAATGATATCGCCGGCGATGACCAGGGTCTCGCCGTTGCTGTCAAACAAATATCCGCTGTGCCCGGGTGTATGTCCCGGAAGAGGCATTGCCCGGACACCAGGCAGGATTTCCTTGTCACCCGAAAACAACGTTTGAGTGTCCTTGTAGGCTTCAGCTGCTCGGCGTGCCCCCAGGAAAAACGGTTTGAACTGCTCTGGGGCCGCATTCATTGCGGCATCGTCATACCAGAACGCATTGTCGGTTTCCGGCAAGATCAATTCAGCATTGGCAAAGACCCTGTTGCCGTCACCGTCAATGGCTCCGAACAAATGATCTGGATGCATATGCGTGATCAACAGAGCATCGATCTGATCGGGGGAGACACCGGCAGCCGCGAGCGCCGACGGTAACCGGCCCATTGTCGGTCCAAGGGCGTCGGAAGTCCCTGCATCCACCAGGATCAGGCGCTCGCCCGTGTTGATCAGATAGGCATTGACCGGGATACGCAGAGCGTTGCCGTCAATCAAGACTGCATCTCGCAATCGTTGGCCTTCGGCCTCGTCGTATCCGACCACGACTTCCGGGGTTAAGTCGAGATATCCGTCCAACAGCGCGGTCACTTCAAAGTCGCCAACCTTGTAACGCAGCGCGCCAGCCATAGGCTCACCCGCTTTCGGTGCCGCGGCCTGAGCCGTTGCAGGAACAAAACTGACGCCACCTGCTGCCGCAAGTGCGCCCGCCCCGGCAGCAACACCCAAAAGAGAGCGTCTTGAAAGTGAAATATCGGATCTGGTCATGAGTGGTCTCCCTGCTCGACCTGAAGAAAAACGTTTATGAAGAAGCCGACCTGAGGAACCCGGCCGGACCTCGATAAAAGTGTTTCATTCAAATTGTTTTTAAAGACCCGGCATTCTTATAAAACTCATAAGCAGTTCTTATATAATGATTTCGCAAAAAAACGCTTTGCAGGTTTGGAGTTCACCATGGATAAGCTCAGTGCCCTTTCGAGCTTTGTTCAATCGGTCAAGCTGGGCAGTTTTTCTGCTGCCGCGAAACATCTCGGTGTCAGTCAACCTGCTGTCAGTCAGCAGATCCGTGGGTTGGAGCAGGATCTCGGTACGCGCCTTCTCAATCGCACAACGCGGCAACTCAGCCTGACGGAGACTGGAGAACGCTACTTCGTCTATGCGCGGGACATTCTGGACCGATTGACGGAAGCGGACAGATCCGTTCAGAGCGAAGAAACTCAAATGTCGGGTCCACTTTCCATCGGGTTGCCGCTCGGGTTTGCCGAGACCGTCCTGTCGGAATTCCTGATCCGATTCAAAAAGGAACATCCATGTATTCTCCTGGATGTGTCTCTCTCGGACGTTTTTGTTGACGTCATTCAGGAACGCCTCGATGTCTCCATCCGAATGGGTGAGATCAAGGACGATCGGCTGATCGTGCGCAGACTTGGCCTGGCACAACGCTGCCTGATCGCCTCGCCTGACTATCTTGAAAAACGCGGACGCCCTCGCCATCCGGCCGACTTGCCCGACCACGATTATCTGCTCTACAAGAACATTTCGACAGGCGACCGGGTTCCGTTCATCAGTACTCTTGGAGAAAAATTATCTGTCCAGATCACCCCATCCATGATCATCAACAACTCCGCGACCTTGCGTCAGGCAGCTTTGGCTGGCCTCGGGATATCGTTGTCGAACCGCTGGCTGATTGATCCATACCTGCGATCTGGCGAACTTGAGCTGGTTTTGCCGGATTGGGAATATCCGCCTCATCCGATTCATGCGGTCTATCCCTCCAACCGCTTCATCCCATTGAAAGTTCGCCGGTTTGTTGATCGACTTCAGGATTATTTCGATGAAAAAGGAGCACTCCACGGCGGCCTTTCAACCGCCGCAGGATGAACTTTTGAGACCTCAGATTTCGTCGACTGCGACAATCCAAGTTTCCTTGACAGCTTCTGCTTCCCAGGTTTTCCAGGCATTGGAACCGGACATGGCGTCATGATAGGGCTTGAAAACCGGATCTTGAGAGAGGGAATAAGTCGCAAACCGACTGACCACCGGCGCATACATGGCGTCTGCGATGGTAAATTCACCAAAGAGAAACGGGCCACCTGAAGCTTCAAGACACTCGGTCCAGATCTTTACAATCCGGTCTATGTCAGACTTCACGGCTTCATCCACGGAAAGCACTTCAACCGGGCGTCGCATGTTCATCGGACAGGCATTGCGAAGCGCCGGGAAACCGGAATGCATTTCGGCGGAAATTGCCCTCGCCCAAGCACGAGCGCCCCGGTCCTCCGGCCATAGCCCCTTCTGCGGATAACAATCCGCCACATACTCCAGAATTGCCAGACTGTCCCAGACCGTCAAATTTCCATCCTTCAACACAGGCACTTTCATGCTTGGGGAGAAGGCACGGAAGTTCGGGTTGCCGTTTTCAAAATCAAACGGCACCAGTTTTTCCCGAAACGGAATATCCTTGTGTTCAAGCGCGATCCACGGTCGAAACGACCATGAAGAATAGTTCTTGTTTCCTATAAACAACTCAAAATCCGTCATTGCCTTCTCCTGTTGCGCTTTACCCGCAGCTGTTGCCACAGGGAAAATGTGGTCGGCTCGCAGCCGGTAACAAGTTTCCTAAATGGTCTTGGCCACCGCTTCCAATTCAAGAAGTTCATGGAATTCATAAGGAATTTTCATCAACAGCAGGGGCATGACACTTATGCTTTAAGGGAGACAAAAATCTTTCCGAACTTGTTTTTAAGAGGATGCACTTCCTGTTTCGCACATGACGCCAGCTGTTTTCACCTGACACCGGCCCGCCGACTATTCTGCTTAAAGCTCATGACCGAACAGCTCGACGGCGTATGCACGGGTGCCAGACGGTCTGCTTCAGGAAGAGCACAATCAATTCCTTCCATTCACGCAACACCCCAATCCAGAGCCGCATTGTCTGAAAGTGACGCTATTGAAAGATCCAAACACAGCTCATTGCCGTTTGCAGCGCCATTGCAGCCCATTTGTTGAGGGGATGAGCTGGGCGTCGCGACCTCGGATTGGCAGACAGTTATTTCCACATTCTCCGCTCGACCTTCCCTAGGGAAAGGTCCTAAAAAAGCCCCTCAAACCAGACATTACTGTGTTTTTTTTAGTCTTAAGCTTGAAATTTGGATCGAAGTGTATGGAATAGGGCCATCGGGCAAAAAGGTGGGACGAACCCGCCTGCGCTGCGAAAATAATATTAGGGGAAATTAGTATGCGTGTTTTGCGTATGGCTGCAGCCGCTGTTGCAGTATTGGCTGCTGTTGGTGGCGCCGAGGCGAAAGACTGGACCAAGGTGCGTATCGGCACCGAAGGCGCCTACCCTCCGTTCAACAACATGACTGCTGACGGCCAGCTTGTTGGCTTCGACATCGATATTGCCAATGCTCTTTGCGAAGAGATGAAAGTCGAGTGCGAGTTCGTGACTTCGGACTGGGACGGCATCATTCCCGGCCTTCAGGCTGGCAAATTCGATGCAATCATTGCGTCCATGTCCATTACGGAAGAACGCAAGCAGAAGGTCGACTTCACCAACAAGTACTACAACACACCTCCGGCAATTGCCGTGCCGAAAGACTCCGCGATCAGCGGTACATCCGATGCGGATCTGAAGGACGCGGTCCTGGGTGCACAGTCTTCCACGACACACTCCAACTATGCCGAAGAAAAACTGCCGTCGGTTGAACTGAAACTCTACCCGACCGCGGACGAGTACAAGCTCGACGTTTCCAGCGGCCGTATCGACGCCGTTATCGACGATGTCGTCGTGCTGTCCGAGTGGCTGGATTCCGACGACGGTTCCTGCTGCAAGATCCTCGGCACCCTTACTCCGGACCCGGTCATTAACGGCGAAGGCGCCGGCATCGCGATCCGCAAGGAAGACGGTGATCTGACGGAAAAGTTCAACGCCGCTATCGAGGCCATCCTGGCGAATGGAAAGTACAAGGAAATCAACGACAAGTACTTCTCTTTCGACGTTTACGGCGGTTGATCTGAACCTGTACTGAACGATAAGGAACGCGGCGTGCACACAGCGCCGCGTTTTGCTGTAGGGTAATTCCCTTCATACCGGCCGGAGGGGTGGCCGGGATAAGCAACAACAAGAAAGAAAGAAGCGCCGGCTTATGAATGAAGCTTTGACGCTACTGTCCTTTGGGGATCAAGGTTGGGGCGACACAATTGCTTTTGGTGTCCTGGTAACCGTTTCGCTTGCCATTGCCACACTACCTTTTGGACTGATCCTGGGCTTTTTGATTGCACTGGCGAAAAACTCTTCCGAGCCCAGCCTGAAGCTTGCAGCCAATATCTACACAACGATCTTTCGCGGCCTGCCGGAACTCCTGACCTTGTTTCTGGTCTATTTCGGCGTTCAGATCGGCCTGCAGCAGGGTCTGAAGCTTCTTGGATTTGAGACCTATATTGAGGTCAATTCCTTTGTTGCCGGCATGGTAGCGCTAGCCCTGGTGTTCTCGTCCTATGCTTCCGAGGCGTTTCTGTCCGCCTTCAAAGGAATTCCTCAGGGCCAGTACGAAGGTGGTTACGCGCTCGGACTGTCCAAGTACCAGACCCTGACGCTCGTCGTGCTGCCGCAGTTGATCCGACTGGCTCTGCCCGCGCTTGGTAATCTCTGGTTGATCCTGCTGAAGGAAACCTCGCTGGTTTCCGTGATCGGTCTTTCGGATCTCATTCGCGAATCCGGAATAGCGGCACGGGTCACCAAGGAACCTTTCCTGTTCTTCGGTATCGCATGCCTGATTTATCTGGTCCTTGCCATCATCTCCTCGACGGGTCTTGCCCGAATTGAACGCTGGTCCAAACGGGGAGATGTGTCACGATGACCGCCGCAAACCCCGAAACCAGCCTGCCACGGCCGCCATCGCCTCCCCGGACATGGTCCAACACCAGAATTCTTGGCCATGTCCTCATGGCTCTCTGGATCATTTCCGGTGTTTCGCTGGTCTTTTATCTCGGCTCGAATGTCGCGAGCCCGTTCGTCCAGAAATACTGGCCCAAATACATCGAAGGCTTCCTGGTCACGCTGCAGATTGTGGGTGTATCGCTTCTGCTCGGCGCACTGCTCAGCGTTCCGATCGCGATGGCCCGCGGTTCCAGATGGAAGATATTTTCCTGGCCTGCCTATGGCTATGTCTATTTCTTCCGAGGTACGCCGCTTCTGGCCCAGACGTTCCTGATCTACTACGGCGCAGGCACATTTCGACCGGAGCTTGAAGCTGTCGGTCTGTGGGGTTTCTTCAGGGATGCCTGGTTCTGCGTCATTTTCGCGTTTTCGCTGAATACCGCCGCATACCAGGCGGAAATTCTGCGAGGCGCGGTCCTGAATGTTTCCAGAGGCCAGTGGGAAGGCGCAGCTGCACTGGGCATTTCAAAGCCAGTTACGTTTTTCAAGGTCATTCTACCACAAGCTCTTATGGTCGCCCTTCGCCCTTATGGCAATGAAATCATCCTGATGATCAAGGGGTCCGCGATTGCGTCCATCATCACCATTTACGACCTGATGGGTGAAACCCGGCGCGCTTACTCCAGATCCTATGACTTTCAGGCTTATATCTGGGCAGCCGTTGCGTACCTGCTGATTGTCGAAACCCTGCGCCGTGTCTGGGACAAGATCGAAGCCCGTCTCACCCGCCATTTGAAGCGGTGAACCAACGATGTTTTTCGGCGTTGCAGATCTTCCTGCAACGCCAGGCTCAAATCACGCCCGCTTGACGTTCCAATGCGTGACAACCACCTGCTTACCTTCGCCAACCATCCGGAGAAGACCATGTCGAAATCGACGTCAAAAACCACCGGTTTACATCCGGACAGCCTTCTTGCTCATGCAGGTGGTGGTTTCGACCAGGCAACAGGCGCCGTGGTGCCACCGATCCAGACTGCGACAACATTCGTACGCGATGAGGACTATGAGCCAATCGGACCAGGCTACATCTACAGCCGAGACGACAACGCTCTTTACAAAAAGGTGGAGAAGCTGATTGCGGACCTGGAAGGCGGTGAAGACAGCCGGCTGTTTGCATCCGGCATGGCAGCCGTCGCAGCCGTTGCAAGATTGGTCAAACCGGGGGGAACGATCCTGGCGCAATCCGGCATCTACTGGGGGACAACACTCTTCCTGCGCAAGTATTGCGCCCGCAACAATATTGCCCTGGTGGAAGTGGACGTGAGCGATTTTAAGGCTTTCCATGATGAGTTTTCGGTCACCCAGCCCAACCTCGTCTGGCTTGAGGTCCCCTCCAATCCGTTTTTAAAGGTTGCCGACATTCAGAGAATTTCGGATCTTTGCAAATCGGCAGAAACACTGCTCACGGTCGATGCGACAGCTGCCACACCGCTCATCTTAAAACCACTTTCGCTTGGCGCGGACCTGGTCATGCATTCTGCCACCAAGGCGCTGAACGGTCATTCGGACCTTCTGGGCGGCGTTGTAACCACCGGTGATATCGACAGCGAAGCCTGGACCTTCATTTCGGAAGAACGGCACGATGCCGGCGCCGTTCTCGGTTCCTTCGAGGCCTGGCTGCTGTTGCGAGGTTTACGTACGCTTGCGCTTCGAGTTGAGCGCATGAACAAGAATGCACTGACCCTTGCCAAACATCTTGATGCGCATCCAAAGGTAAAAGCTGTGCTTTATCCCGGTCTGGAAAGCCACGCACAACATCAATTGGCGAAGGCTCAAATGACCGGTGGATACGGATCCCTGATGTCGATCCTGGTGAATGGCGGAAAGGATGCCGCCCTGAAGGTCACGGGAGCACTGGACATATTCCAGAGAGCGACATCGCTTGGCGGCACGGAAAGCCTGATAGAACATCGGCAGACGATCGAAGGCGAAGCTTCCGGAATTCCGGGCGATCTTTTGCGGCTTTCGATCGGCATCGAACATGTCGACGATCTTATCGGGGATCTCGACCAGGCACTGTCAACTCTTTAGAGGCCCTAAGAGCCGACGCATTCGGTTTTCATCTGCCTGAGCCAGGAGATCAGTTTTTTGAGCGGAGGGCGGTTAACGCCCGGCCGTGTCACCAGGTGGTAGCCGGTACCGGGAAAGACGCCTTCTTCAAACAGAATCTCAAGGTTCCCTGTCGCAATATCCGACTCGATAAAGATCTTCGCGGTGGCTGAAATTCCCTCGCCTCGCCTGAGGCCTTCCAGAACCATATAACCCGGCAGGTGCGTGATGTTCAGCTTGCCTTTAGGCACAACGCCCTGTTCTTCAATCCAGATGGCAAGTTCGTTGGTTCCATATTCCTGAAGCCAGGGAAACTCGAGAATGTCCTCAGGTTTCTCAATAACCTTGTCGCCAATCAGGCACTTGGCGCCGACGACGGCAAAACTGGTCGACAAAAACAGTTCCGATTCAAGGCCGGGCCATTTGCCGTTTCCAAACCTTATAGCCAGATCGACACCACCGGGCTTCAACTCAACAGGCTCGGCCGTCGGGTTCAGCATGAGCTCGATATCGGGGTTTTTCTGCCGAAAATCGTTGATCCTGGGTACCAGCCAACTGATGGCAAATGATGGCGTCATGGTAATGTTCAAAGGCCGGGCCACATCCTGCCGCAACAGCTCATCGACCGTTTCCTGGATTGTCTCGAAACCACTGCCGACGCCATCGAAGAGTTGCTCCCCTTCCGGTGTCAGCGCAATCCCCCTGCCTTCCCGCAGGATCAATTGCAGTCCCAAAAACGTCTCAAGACCACGCACCTGTTGACTGACCGCGGCATGAGTAACGTTCAACTCGCGTCCCGCCGCAGACAGGCTCTTGGTCTCTGCAACCGCAACAAAAGCTCGCAGACTGTTCAATGGAGGGAGAGAGCGCCAATCCATATGTAAGTTTTCCTCACATTTCAAAAATCTTCCTGACTCGCAATTCCTCCGGTAAATTGGCACATTTCTCTCAGACAAACCAGCAGAGAGATGTAAGACCATGTTTAATATCTATGCAAAGAGCTTTTTCGAAGCAACTCGCTTCACGGCCAACACAAGACCAGACCCACATACACAGCGTCATCTGGACGAAAAAGGTTCCAAGCGTGAACAGCACAGCCGCTTCTGGCAGCGTGCTCCTTATTGGATCTAAGTCAGCACCTGGCTGACAGAACGCGACAAATGCCCTAAAACCATGACGAACCAACTTACATAAAAGGCCCGGCCCTACGCCGGGCCTTCTTCTGCAAAGGAACGTCATCATGGCAAAGGTTGCATTCATCGGTCTGGGCGTCATGGGGTATCCGATGGCTGGCTACCTGAAAACCAAAGGCGGTCACGACGTCACCGTCTACAACCGCACCACTTCAAAAGCCGAGAAATGGGCATCTGAATTTGGCGGCAACTTTGCCAGAACCCCGCAAGAGGCCGCAGAAGGTTGCGATTTTGTATTTGCCTGCGTCGGCAATGACAACGATTTGCGCGCTGTCACAACCGGTCCGGAAGGTGCCTTTCACAGCCTGAAGAGTGGCGCAATTTTCATCGACAACACCACAGCATCCGCAGATGTTGCCCGGGAGCTCCATGCAGCGGCAAAAGAAAAAGGCGCCGGGTTCATCGACGCCCCGGTTTCCGGTGGTCAGGCTGGTGCGGAAAATGGTGTGCTAACAGTCATGTGCGGCGGCGACCAGACGGATTTCAACACGGCAAAGCCGGTGATTGAATGTTTTGCAAAATTCGTCGGACTGATGGGCGAAAGTGGTGCCGGACAGCTCACCAAAATGGTCAATCAGATCTGCATCGCAGGCCTGGTGCAGGGGCTGTCGGAAGCCATTCATTTTGCAAAGAAAGCCGATCTGGATGTTGAAACCGTTATCTCGGCCATCAGGGGTGGTGCCGCCCAGTCCTGGCAGATGGAAAACCGCTGGGAAACCATGGAAGTGGGCAAGTTCGACTATGGGTTTGCGGTCGACTGGATGCGCAAGGACCTGGGCATCTGCCTGCAAACAGCAAATGAAACCGGAGCCCGCTTACCGGTGACTGCCTTGGTCGATCAGTTTTATGCTGAAATTCAGGCCATGGGCGGTAATAGATGGGACACTTCCAGCCTGATCGCCCGCCTCGAGAATGCGGACAAGAAGTAACCGTTCGCCATGGCGAAAGACCCGGCAAAAAATTGGACGCTTGAGAGTATTCTTGAAGAGTTGAGCGCACAGGGCAGTGAAGAAAACCGCGTCGGAATGGCACGGTTTGGCATCGATGCATCCAGTGCTTTCGGCGTTCCCATGTCTGTGCTGCGTCCGTTTTCAAGACAGATCTGCAGGTCTCCTGAACTGGCGCCAAGTCTCTGGGAAACCGGATTTCACGAAGCTCGCCTGCTCGCGATCCTGCTGACGCCCCCAAAAGCCATGACACCGGAACTCGCAACGCGGTGGCTGGACGATGTTCAATCCTGGGACCTTTGCGACCAGTTGACCAACATATTGGCAAGGCGACGGGACTCCAACCTTCAGGTCGCTCAGTTTGCAGCAGATGACCGCGAATTTGTCAAACGGGCCGCCTTCGCCCTGATTGCGTGGCGGGCCGTCCACGCCAAAATCGCTCCCGATAGCGAGTTTCTTGAGCATCTTGGCCTCATCCGACAGGCAGCGACCGACGAACGCAATTTCGTCTGGAAGGCTGTTCACTGGGCTCTCCGGCAGATCGGAAAACGCTCGCAACCGCTCCATGGACCCGCCCTTGCACTTGCTGAGGAGCTTTCATCGTCAGAAGACAAAACTTCGCGGCGAGTTGGACGGGAAGCAGCGAAAGAACTGTCGTCTGAAAAGGTTCGTCTGCGCCTCGGAGTGTAGCGCAAAACATTTCCAGATATCACGATCCTCGTTTATGCAGATCCGTCTTCACAAAAGACGAAGACCGCACTCTTTTTGGAAAAACACGGCTCCCTCACGTGAAGCAGTTCAGGTCTTGAACCTTTTCTGACTTTCTCCGCGTCAGACCTCAACCTCTACCGTGCCGATCGGATTGGAACAGCAGGCCAGGATGTATCCTGCCTCGACGTCGTCATCGCTGATGCCGCCGGAGTGAACCATGTGAACGTCGCCGGATACCTTTTTGACCTTGCAGGTTCCACAGACACCAAACGTGCAGCCGGACGGGATGTTCAGTCCGGCGTCCTTGGCAACGGCGAGCACCGTATCGGTTTCCGTACACCATGCTGCCACACCGGACTGGGCAAAAACGATCTGAGCCTGTGTATCTTCCTGCGGTACGACATCATCGAATTCCGTAAGTTCGGCCTTGGTTTCCGCCGGGGCCTGAAAACTTTCCTGATGGTACCTGTCCATGTCGTATCCAAGCGCATTCAGGATCTCGCGCACGGCGTCCATGAAACCTTCCGGGCCACAACAAAAAACATCGCGGTCCAGGTAGTCGCTGCACATCAGACCAAGCATCAGCTGATTGAGATGACCGCGATAGCCGGTCCAGACCTCGTAGGGGTCACTCTGGTTGACGACAAAATGCAGTTGCAGACCTGTGACCCGACTGGCCATGTATTCAAGCTTTTGGCGAAAGATCAGGTCTCTCGGCCTGTGGGCACACTGGATGAAGCAGATGTCGGGATCTTCACCGCGCTCAAACAAGGTCTGGGCCATGGACATCATTGGTGTTACGCCCGACCCAGCCGAGATGAACAGGAACTTTCCGTCCGGGCTCGGCGGCAAATGAAACAGGCCCGCCGGACCAAACGCTTTCAGCCGCATTCCTGGGGCGAGATTGTCCAGCATCCAGCGCGACCCGATACTTTCTGCCTGCGCTTTGACCGTGACCGAAAGATAGGCGTTGGAGACAGGAGACGATGACAGCGTATAGGTTCGCTGAACATTGCCGCCCGGCACGGGCAGATCCAGCGTTATGAACTGACCGGCCTTGTAAACAAAGGTCGCACCGGATGGTGGACGGAAGGAGAATGTCTTCACATTCGGCGCTTCAGGCACCACCATCACGCATTCCAGAAATTCGCTGTCGTTCCAGACAGGCGTTTCAGGTCCTGGCATCGGGATCATGGTCTTACTCCGCAGCGACACGGAAACGGCCGATCAGCGCCCTTTCCAGGGCATGTGCGTACCAGTCGATGAATTGAATCACACCGCTTTCCTGAACCGGGGAATATGGCCCCGGTTCATAAGCAGGCGAGTTAATGCCAATCTGGTTTTCCTCGACGATCCGGCGGTCCTCGTCGTTGGTGTGTATCCAGACCTCCGAAAGACGGGTCAAGTCGTAATCGACACCCTCCTCCGCATACTTGTGCACCAACCACGTGGTTGTCACTTCTGTTTCCATCGGCCCGACCGGCAGAACGCGGAAAGTCAGCACCTGATCTGACAGGAAGTGGTTCCAGGTGTTGGGGTAATGGAAAAAGAGGCACGTACCGGCGTCATCGAAGGGGATCGATCCAACCCGTTTCGAGACAGCCGCCTTGCCGTCCATTGTATAGCTGACGGCATCCCCGAGGAACGGGATGCGTACAAACCGCCACTGCTCGTTTTCGGAAATCAGATAGCTCGCCGGCAGGCCAGCATTTTCGCACCGTGTCACATGGGCTTTGCCAACATTGGAACTGGACGCATCATCCGCACCAACCAGGTTCGGATCATCGGGAAAAGTGCGACAGAGTGACGGATGGGAACCGGAGCAGTGATAGCACTCGCGATTGTTTTCCAGAACCAGTTTCCAGTTTGCCTTTTCAATTATCGTCGACTGATGTGCGACCTTGAGATTGGTCAGATCGTGGGGCCCGAGATAGCGTGCAGCCTGCTTTTCCAGATCAACCGTATCAGGCGCGATACTGGCAAGACAGATGAACACCATGCCGGAAATGTCGGCACAGTGAACGGTCTTCAACCCATGTTCACCCGGGTCGAAATCCGGCCCCATCTCTCGCGCCCAGAGCAATTTGCCGTCAAGTTCATAGGTCCATTGGTGATACGGGCAAACGAGTTTCGGCGAAGATCCCTTGGCTGCAGAACAGATCCGGCTGCCACGGTGGCGGCAGGAATTGTGGAACGCACGGATAACACCATCCGCTCCCCGGACGATGATCACGGAATAGGCGCCGATCTGCAGCGTGACGTAATTGCCGGATTTCGGCAATTCGGCCGAAGGAACTGCAAAAATCCATTCCTTGTGCCAGATGTTCTTCATGTCAGCCTGAAAGATGTCACCATCGGCATAAAAGGCCTGCGGCAGGGAATATCCGGCGCGTCGGCCCAACAACAAGGAGAGAATATCTGCGTCGCTGTACATTTTGGAAGATCCTGTCCTGCCGGCAGTACCGGCCCCTCATTGCGCACGAGGTTAGGCTCACAAACACCTTCCTGCATTGCGCAAAAGCGGCATTCGGTTATCCAAGTGAGACGCCGAGGAAAAAACATACCGGCGCCGGCGAGCGCGTCAGATATCCTTGACCAGACGGAGCGCATCATAGATGGCAGCGTGTGTATTGCGTGCCGAAACCGCGTCACCGATGCGGTAAAGGGCAAAGGTGCCTTCCGGATTTGCATCAAGCGGCTGTGGCCTTCCGAAGATCAGTGCTTCCTGGTTGACTGAACCGAGATTTTTCGACCGTGGTTTCAGCTCAAAATAGAGTTCGTCCATCGGAACGGTGCCATGGTTGATGACGATCTGGTGGAACTCACGCTCTTCCACGAAATTTGAATAATCCGTGCCGATAACAGCAGAAATCATGTTACCGGCGCGCCTCGCCGCCTTCAGTCGGTACGTGACCGTGAAACGCACGTCCTTGTCCTGCAACGAGCGCATGTACGGTACGAGATTCATTGCCATGACATCAGGTGCGAAGGACCTGTCCGGCGTCATGATCTCAACATGTGCTCCGGAACTTGCAATAAATTCCGCAGCCTGCAGTGCCGGATGGTCACCGGCGTCGTCATAGACGAGCACGCGTTTTCCAGGCTTCACGTCCCCTGCAATGATATCCCAGGCCGATACGACCAGATCGTTTCCCTCTGACAAGACCTCGGTATGCGGCAAACCTCCTGTCGCAACAATCACAACATCCGGCTCCTCTCCGATAACATCCTGAACTTCTGCGAAGGTGTTGAACCGGAACCGGACTCCCAGTGCTGTGCATTGGTCCATTCGCCAGTCGATGATCGAAATCATTTCCCGTCGACGCTCAGACTGCGCCGTCAACCGAACCTGACCACCAGCATCAGGTGCGGCTTCGAAAACGGAGACATCATGACCGCGCTCTGCGGCAACGCGCGCAGCTTCCATTCCAGCCGGTCCGGCTCCGACAATAACGACTTTCTTTTTATGGGCCGCGGCCGCAATTTCGTGCGGCATTGTCAATTCACGCCCGGTTGCCGGATTATGAATGCAAAGCGCGTCGCCAGCCTGATAAATCCGGTCAAGACAATACGTTGCGCCAACGCAAGGCCGAATGTCCCCTTCCCGCTTTTCCGCGATCTTCTTAACGATCATCGGATCGGCCATATGCGCACGTGTCATGCCGACCATATCCAATAGGCCTTCCGCGATCGCATGACGCGCAGTTGCAACATCGGGAATTTTCGCCGCGTGAAAGGTTGGCAGCCCAATCTCCTTCTTGATCGTTCCCGCAAAATCGAGATGAGGTGCGTTTCGCATTCCCTGAACCGGAATCACATCCGTAAGTCCCGGATCGGTTTCGATATGCCCGCGAATGACATTCAGAAAATCGATCTGGCCTGTTTCCTTGAGACGCCTTGCGATTTCAAGCCCATCTTCGGGCGTGAGGCCACCTTCCAGGTCCTCGTCCGCCGTGAAGCGCATTCCAAGGATGAATTCATCGCCGACCCGATTGCGAATGGCGTCAATCACCTGAAGCGAGAACCGCATCCTGTTTTCCAGAGTGCCGCCGAAAGGTCCATCGAGCGTGTTGGTCAGTGGAGACCAGAATTGATCCATCAAGTGGCCGTAGGCCTGCAGTTCGATCCCGTCCATGCCACCTTCCTTCATACGCTCGGCGGCATCTGCATAATCCTGGATGATCCGGTCAATGTCCCAGTCTTCCACCTGCTTGGGAAACGCCCGGTGCGCGGGTTCTCGCTCATGCGAAGGTGAAACAGACGGTAACCAGTCGCCCTTGTTCCAATGGGTTCTGCGGCCAAGGTGGGTCAACTGGATCATCACGGCGCAGCCATGGTCGTGACAAGCATCGGTGAGACGCTTCACCCAGGGCACTACTTCGTCCTTGTAGGCCAGGATGTTGTTGAAGACAGGAGGAGAGTTGCGCGAGACAGCAGCAGACCCTGCCGTCATGGTCATCGCGACCCCTGCCTTCGCTCTGGTTTCGTGATACGCGCGGTACCGGTCCTTGGGCATTCCGTCTTCAGGGTAAGCCGGCTCGTGAGACGTGATCATTATCCGGTTTTTCAAAGTCAGATGCTTGAGCTGGTAGGGCTGCAACAACGGATCTTTCGACATGCC
>NZ_JAILWL010000279.1 GCF_025698965.1 Roseibium sp. | reverse complement strand
TTCAATAGTTTCAAGAAGTCATCCTTTGAAACAGTCAGGACGTCCATGTTGTTCGCAGCAACCAGTGTCGCGGTACGCGGAACATCGCAGAGGATCGCGATTTCACCTACGATGGAGTTTTCCGAAACTTGTGCAACTTTTTTTTCCCCCTCGGATGTATTCACCAGAACGTCCGCCGCACCGGAAAGAATGATGAAAGCACAATCGCCCTCTTCTCCCTGAGAGCAAAGCCGCTCTCCCGAAGGATACTCGGTCCGGTCACTGATAAAGGCCAGCAGACGCAACTTTGTTTCGTCAATGCCATGGAATAGTGGCACCTTCCGGAGAGCTTCGACTTCGGTTTCAAGTGTCATGTTTGCCTCGCAGCTTCTTTTTCTTTTGGCATATTCGCATCAAACCACGCAAATGGAGCCCGCAGAACCTCTGCTTCCAGGAACGCCGTCATACATCTATTCCTTATCTGAAATCCGGCCCTGATCCAAAACATAGCGCCGATCGAATTCAGCCGCTATTTCAGCGTTGGACGTACCGTATAAGAAAGTCTTTCCGGACAAGATTTGCCTTAAATCATTGCGCAAAACTTTGTCGTCTTCAGTCATACCGGTAGCAATATCATCTAATATGGTGATTTTTGCATTTTTCAGTAGACCACGCACCAGTGCAATTCTTCGGCGTTGCCCTGCCGACAGCCGGGAACCGGAAACGCCGACATGATATCCAAACCCCGCATAGATGATCGGACGGCGTAGTCCCGTTTCCTCGACTATCGTGCGAATGACATCATCGATGCGCCTGCGCGCGTCCCGCCGATCGACCCTCGCCCGACCGAAAAGCAGGTTGTCTTCAATCGTAAGCGGGGGAAGATAAACATCGGGATCGAACGCCACGAAGCTGTCGCTGTTTTTCACCACGCTTTCCAGGAAACGCTTGCGTGCCTCAATGACCTCGTCACGAAGCTGGTCCGTCATGACACCGAGACGATGACGGGCAGGAACCAGCTTGAAGGCCAGTCCGGTCAATCGCGATCTGTCGGCATCGGTCAATCCGGGACGCTGTTGGCCGGATTTCGCGATCCGGACAATGCGCTCGAATTCCGGCAGCTCGTCCTGATTGATGAACGAGTATGACCCCAGAAGACCACTGTCCCCGGAAACATTGGAGAACAGTTCCAGCATGGTTTCGGCAATCTTTTGACCGATTTGCTGAAGTTTCAGATCAAACCCCGTTTCGGACAGGAAGGCCTTGACCTCCGGAAGGTCCGGAACCTGATCCATCGTGATTTCGGGATCGGAGGGAACTGCGAAGAAAAGATTGTCCGCAAGGCTTGCGCTGGCATTGAACCCATCCCGGTTCCACAGCTCGACAAGTCCACCGAGTGCCGGTTCGCTGGCGATCCTACCTGCAAGGTTTTTGCGGACACTCAGGATTTTCTCGGCAAATTCATCGTTCATGGAGGGGTCGAACCGCGACTGCAGGCCGAGCCTGTAGATATCGTTGTCGAGCTTGACAGCCTCCAGGAGTTCCAGCGCCTTTTCGTCCAACTTCGCTTCGTTGGCGACACCGGCGGCGGCCAGATCATCCCAGTCCGCGGCCAGATCGTAGACGGGGTTCATGGTCTGCTTGGCTTCGTTGACGCGCCGCTTGTATTGCTTGAGGTCGTCGCCTTCGCGCTCCGGCGGAACCAGTGGCCGGTGCCGCAATCCATAATAGAGGTTGTCACGGATGGTTCCGGTCCAGACGTGAACGGCCCCCCCGACATAGGCAATTTCCCGACCGAGCGTGGAATCGGTCAGCTTGTCCAGATCATGATCTCCAATAAAGACCTTGCCGGAGGAAGCCGACACCAACCCGGCCGCCAGTTGCAGCACTTCCGACCGGCCCGAGCCGTCGGGACCGGCAATTGCGCAGGCACTGCCCGCAGGTACCGTCAGATTGATGTCCATGACTTCCTGACCGGCGGCACCGCCTGAGAAGCTTACATTCTCGAACTTGACGTCCCCGCTCAGTTCGACCATGTCGTCCGCGGTCAGACGTTCGGTATCGTAGATGTCCTGTGGATCGAAATTCTCGACCACTGTCTGGTATTTGACACCGACATCGGCTGTCATCTGATAGAAGGACAACAGCAACTTCCACGGGCCCGCCAGATCCTTGTAGGCAGCAATAACGGCGAGCAGCGCACCGATGCTCAAATTGCCTTCAATGACCAGATAACCGCCAATCAGATAGAAAAAGAACGGCGTCAGCTGGTTCATGAAATTGTTCAGGAACTTGATGAGAAACTTCCGATTGAAGATCTCGTAGCGGATCTTGAAGTTCTCATAGAGACGATCGGAGATATCCGCCGAATGCCAGGCAGCGGCATCGTTGGCATGAATCTCTGCGACGCCCGTAATGCTCTCGCCAACCTTGTCGGCAATCACGCGCACATTCTTGACCCGTTTGCGCGACAGGAGGACAACCCTCTTCTGCAGCATCGGGATGACATAACCCTGGATCGGATAGGAGCTGATCGCCGCAAGACCCAGAAGCGGGTCCTGCATGAAAATGAAGCCGAGCTGCACGATCAGCATGCCACCCTGATAGGCAGGCAGGGCAAAGGCTTCACCGATGTATCCGCCGACATCCTCCACTTCGGAGGTGATCATCGGAATGATTTCACCGGAACTGACTTTGCGAAAATGAGGGAGACGAAATCTTAAGACGCGCTGGAAAAGTTCGAACCGCAAGCGCCGCAGCATGCGCTCGCCGAGGCGGCCTTTGTAGACGTTCAAATAGAATTTCAGTCCATTCGAAACGACGACAAGACCGAGAAAAGTGAAACACAGCAGCACCAGATACGGGATCTGATCGAAATCGAAACCGAGTACCGCCCGAGGAAAATTGTCACCCTGCACCGCGTCATTGACGATCAGTTTCGGCAATTCGAGCAGGAAATAGACCACCGGATACGTGAGTACGGTGACCATAAGAATGAAGATCTGCTGACGGGCGCTGTACTTCCAGATAAAGCGAAAAAGGCTTTTTTCCATTAGCTCATCCAAATAGAAAACGATCAATTATGTTCAAGCAGATCATTTTTGGTATATTAACGATCCCAATACGATGCGCTAGGCAGGATTATCAATTGCCACAAGCACTTTGATGCGTTTCCTTGTCAAAAGTCATGTTCAAAGGGATTTCGGGGCGTGACAAAGTCTCATGAGTTGAGACATAAGCTTCTCTGTGCATGTTTACAAATCTAGGGGCAGTATGAGTTCCAAAACGCCGAAGATCCTGATTTACAGCCATGACTCCTTTGGTCTCGGCCATCTCAGACGATGCCGCGCAATTGCCCAGTCGCTTGTTGGCGATTTCGACACGCTTT
This sequence comes from Roseibium sp., assembly GCF_025698965.1. Lineage (GTDB taxonomy): Bacteria > Pseudomonadota > Alphaproteobacteria > Rhizobiales > Stappiaceae > Roseibium. The sequence goes on along the minus strand of NZ_JAILWL010000279.1, from coordinate 5,243 downwards.
CGGTTCTGATTCTTTCAGGGTCACCGATCATCGGAAGCTTTGAGTTCCGCTCACGCGTGGACTTCGTCCGCATTCCGGGTGTCATCAAACTGCGCAACGGTGAATACACCCCGCTTTCCCTGCACATAAATATCGACCACACGCTGGCGATCCGTTCGTCCATCATCGAGCACACAGCCAAGGTTTTCGAGCCCGACATATTCATCGTCGACAAGGAACCGCTTGGCCTGCGCGGTGAGGTCGTCGGTACTCTTGAAGCGCTGAAGGACACCAAGACACGGCTTGTACTTGGCCTGCGCGACGTCATGGACGACCCGAAGGTTCTTCGTGATGAATGGGACCGCAAGAACGTCTACCCTGCCTTGAAATCCCTCTATGATGAAATCTGGGTCTATGGCCCAGAAGACATCTGCGACCCGCTTGAAGGGCTGGAACTGCCTGACGGCGTGATGAAAAAACTGCGGTATACCGGATACCTGCGACGCGAATTGCCCAAAGCAGCGGCCGAGCAACCTGCGCCGACCCCTTTTGGCGAAGAGCCTTACATTCTGGTGACACCTGGTGGCGGCGGTGACGGTGTTGAAATGGTCGACTGGGTCATGCGTGCCTATGAGGCCCGGCAAAGACCCTTGTTTCCGGCTCTCATTGTGCTTGGACCGTTCATGCCTGCAGCCGCAGCCGCGCAGTTCAGCGAGCGTGCAGAACACCTTCGCGATGTAGAAATCATCCGTTTCACGCCGCAGATCGAACCCTATCTTGCGAATGCAACCGCGATTGTCGGCATGGGTGGATACAACACATTTTGTGAAATCCTGTCCTTCGATAAACCGACGCTGATGGTGCCCAGGGTCATTCCACGCCGCGAACAGGCGATCCGCGCAGAACGAGCCGAGCAAAGTGGTCTTTTGAAAGTTCTGCCGATTGACAGATACCCGGATGCGGATCTCATGGCGGATGCCCTTTCGGAATTGCCGAGAACTCCACCCCCCTCGGAAGCCGGCGTTGAAAACCTCCTTGGCGGGTTGGGGGTCATAACAACCAGGGTTGGCGAGATATTCGACGAACAGCTGTCTGAAGATGACCGCAAGCTGGTGAATTTCTAAGTCTCAGCGCCTTCCTTATTTCTCCATTCAAGAGCCAATCGATGTCCCGAATTGCCGTTGTGGTCAAAGGCTATCCTCGCCTGTCTGAAACCTTCATTGCGCAGGAAATGCTCGGACTGGAACGGCGCGGCGTCGAGATCCTGATTGTCGCGCTTCGCAAACCCTACGATCCCTATATTCATGATCTTCACCGGCAGATTTCGGCGGAAGTCATGTATCTTCCCGAGTATGTGAAAGACGATCCTGCCCGGGTAGCCAGGGCAAAACGCTGGGCAGAAAAGCAGCCGACCTATAAAGCCGCCAAGAACCAATTCGACGCCGATTTTGCACATCAACCCAATGCGGACCGGCAACGGCGCTGGGCACAGGGATGTGTTTTCGCTCATGAACTTCCAGAAGATATCACCTGGATCTATACGCATTACCTTCACACCCCCTGCTCCGCCGCGCGCTATGCGGCTCATCTTGCCGGCAAGTCCTGGTCTTTTTCCGCACACGCCAAGGACATCTGGACCAGCCCGGAATGGGACCTGAAGACAAAAATCAATGATGCCGCCTGGGGTGTTACCTGCACGGGCGTCAATGCCAAATACCTGAAAAGCCTTGCAGATGATCCCGGCAAGATCGAATTGCTATACCACGGGCTCGATTTTTCAGGATTTCCGCTGCCATCCGAAACGCCCTCACCTCGCGATGGAAGCGGCGACCCGGTCCGTCTCATTTCCGTCGGCCGCGCTGTTGAAAAGAAGGGCTATGACGACCTCCTCGCTGCTCTTTCGAAACTTCCGCCTGAACTCAACTGGCATTTCAAACATATTGGCGGTGGCGAACTGGCCGATGAATTGAAGACGGCTGCCGATGGGCTTGGGCTGTCTGACAGGATCACCTGGCGTGGTGCGCAGCCGCGCGAAGAAGTGATCTCGTGCTGCCAGCAAGCCGACCTTTTCATACTGCCTTCCAAACTCGCCAAAACCGGCGATCGGGATGGATTACCGAACGTGTTGATGGAAGCCCAGTCGATGGGACGGTGTTGCCTGTCCACAAAAGTCTCGGCCATTCCCGAGCTGATCAATGACGGAAAAACCGGCGAACTCGTCACACCAGGCGATTCTGATGAGCTCGCAAAATCCCTGGAGGGGCTGATCAAGGATCCTGAAAGGCGTTTCAAGCTTGGTCTCGCGGCAGCGACCCATGTGCGAAAGGATTTTTCAACCGATCCCGGGCTTGACCGTCTGGCGGCTAAATTTCGTAAGGTACTGTAAGCCGCAACCCTGGAACCACAATGAAAATCGCCTTTACCGCACCGATGAAACCATTGAACCATCCGGTACCTTCCGGTGACCGGACAATGGGTCGGCTGATCGTCAAGGCGCTGGATCTTGCCGGGCATGAGGTCACCATTGCCAGCACCTTCCGATCCTGGCGCAAAGATGGCAGTGACCAGATTCAAGGCGCAGTGGAGGAAGAAGCGCTTCGGGAAACTGAGCGGATTGCCGATACGTGGCGGGAAAGTGGCTACCGGCCCGACCTCTTTTTGACCTACCACCTTTATCACAAGGCACCGGACTGGATCGGACCTGCGCTGGCGGACCGGTTCGACCTGCCTTACGCCATTGTGGAAGCAAGCCGGGCGCCAAAGCGTCAAAAGGGCGACTGGGCTTTCGGATTTGCAGCGGCAGATGCTGCCCTCTCTCGCGCCGATGCCGTTGCAGCGATCCATAATGCCGATGTGGAGTGCCTGAAGGCCGTCGTCACTCCCGATCATCTTGGCGTTCTGCTGCCCTTTCTGGATGCATCACCCTTTCAACAGGCAGCACTTATCGGAAAACCACCTGCCCAGACACCGCTCAAACTGATTGCTGCCGGGATGATGCGTCAAGGCGACAAGACCAAGTCCTTTCAAGTCCTGGCAGCGGCACTGGCACACTTGAGCAAAGATGCATATCATCTCACGATTGTCGGTGACGGACCGAACAAGGATCATATCCTTCAATTGTTCCCACCGGAGCGTACGACGTTTCTTGGCGCGCTGCCACAGGATCAACTTGCTGCTCAATTTGCCAGCCACGATCTCCTAGTCTGGCCTGCGATCCGCGAAGCGTTCGGGCTCGTCATTCTGGAGGCTCAGGCAGCTGGAACCGGGATCATAGCCGGTGATACCTTCGGCGTTCCGGATATCGTCCGAGACGGTGAGACGGGATTGCTGTCTCCGGAAGGTGATGCAATGGCGTTCGCAGCCAATCTAAAAAAGGTCATCGACGACCCTACACTATCGGACAAGCTGGGCCAGGCTGCCAGCCGGCATATCGCGGACCACCACACGCTTGCCGCCGGCGCGGCACGGCTCAACGCGTTGTTGGAAAAGACACTGCAAAACCACATGGAGCGCGGAAAGAGAATGCCGGCATGAGTTTCAAGGCCTTTATCCATGTTCAGCATCTTCTGGGCACCGGGCACGTGGTCCGTGCCGCCGCCATCGGCAAGGCTCTGACTGCAGAAGGTGTTGAGATCACCCTTGCCAGCGGCAACAGAATTCCGCCGACATTGGATACTGCACATTTGAATGTTGTTGAGCTGCCAGCCTGCAAAAGCCCGGATGCTGCCTTCAAGCGGCTTGTCACCCTGGACAACCAAAATATTGACGAGACTTGGAAATCCGCCCGCGTTAATGCATCGATTCAAGCCTTTGAGGCAGAGGATTACGATCTTTTACTGACCGAGACCTATCCTTTCGGCCGCCGCCAACTCGACTTCGAACTGAGCCCTCTCCTTGAAACGGCCAGGGCGAAAGACAAGCCGCCTCTTATAGCCACTTCCATTCGCGACATCCTGGTGCGCAAGAAGGAGCTCTGGAAAGAAGAGTGGATGGCCGCCCAGGCGTTGAAATATTATGATCGCATTCTGGTCCACTCGGATCCGGAGTTCATTCAACTCGCCGACAGTTTTCCATTCGCCGATCGTGTGGACCATCTTGTTCGTTACACCGGATACGTTAACGGCGGCACGAGGCCACCGGTTGATGGAACGGATGGCGAAGACGAAGTCATCATTTCCTGTGGTGGAGGAGCAGTCGCCGAAGGCCTGCTTTCCGCCGCTCTGGAAGCCCGCCCACTGTCGCGCCGTGCGGAAGATACGGTCTGGCGCGTTCTGATCGGCCACGACATTTCCAACGATGCCTTCGAAATCTACAAAAAGAGCGCCACGCAGGGTGTCGTGGTAGAGCGCGCGCGCCGAGACTTTCCGGAGCTTTTAAAACAAGCTCGCCTTTCCGTCAGTCAAGCAGGCTACAACACTGTACTGGACATTTTGATTGCAGGCGTTCCAGCAGTATTTGTTCCTTTCGCACAGGCAAATGAAACAGAACAGACCCAGCGCGCCCAAGCCCTTGCCAGTCATGGCCGCGCAGTTGTTGCAGCCGAATCCGGACTAACGCCCGAACTGTTGGCTGCAGCCATAGACGATGCGCTTGCTCTGCCGCGAAAGGCCGCTCAGGTAGAGCTTGGCGGTGCTGAAGCAAGTGCCAGAATTCTGTTGAATGATTTGCGGGCCCGCACGGTTTGATCCGTCCTGTTTCGGTGGCATAAAGACGTAATACGACCTATCCGTGAAAGGCAGAGTGTCGATGGAACTGCGCAAATTCAAAGCTCTGAACGATGTGGCCGATACGGCAGACTATATCGCCATATTGGAAGCGTTCGATGCCATTCCACAGCTGCAGGAGTTGAAGGAGCTGGCTCGCCGGCGCGGTGGCATTGCTCCTGGAAAAACAGTGCTGGACATCGGTTGCGGTTTCGGTCTGGAAACTCTTCGTCTTGCACAAATCGTCGGGCCTGACGGCAACATCTGCGGGCTGGACAAGAGCGATGCCTTTGTTGCGGAAGCCAAACGCCGTGCCGACGCTGGAAATTGTCGGATCCAGTACCAGACCGGCGATGCAGTTAACCTTCCCTTTGAAGACGAATCCTTCGACTGCGTTCGGGCAGAACGCATCTTGATTTACCTGAATGACTTCAAGTCAGCCGTTGCTGAAATGCTGCGTGTGTTGAAACCCGGCGGGCATCTGGCTTTGATTGAGCCCGACTTTTCGACGCTTACGATCAATGTGACCAACCGCACACTGCTGCGTCAGGTGATTGATCA
>NZ_JAILWL010000278.1 GCF_025698965.1 Roseibium sp. | reverse complement strand
TCGACATCGGAGGATCCGCCACCACCGCCGACACTCTGTGCAAAGATGCCGATGCCGCGATCGCCAGTCGTGCCGATTGTCGCTCCGCTTTCATTTTCGACGGTAACGTGACCACCGTCGCCCGCTGCAGCGCCATCGCCGCCAATGGTCAGGCTGTGACTGTCTTCACCGGATGCCGAACCCGAAGATCCACCACCGCCGCCGACACTTTGCGCAAAGACACCGTAGCTGCCATCACCATTGGTTGTGATGGTGCCGGAGTTATAAACCTCTGCTATCTCACCATCGCCACCGGAACCACCGCTGCCACCGATCGTCAGGTTGAAAGAGGTCCAGTCGGTGATCTTTTCGTAGGGCGAATCGTCTGTCGCCGAGCCGTAGGCATCATCGAGGTCCCCGGCCACTTCGTTTGAAGTGAATGTATCAAAGCCAGGTGCCGCACTGCCGCCATATCCACCGCCGCCGCCGACGCTTTGGGCGACAATTCCGTGCGCTGCCGATCCTGTCGTGGTGATTGTGCCTTCATTGCGGACGGTCGCCTCCATGGCGTCTCCACCGGTGCCACCGTCTCCACCAAACTGGCCGGTAAACGAAAACTCCGTATCGCTGTCGTCCTCAGCGTCGTCCTCGTCGCAATCGGAGCTCGATGCAGCCACAGCGGTGAAGTCGCATACCCCGGAAATATCAAGATTGTAGTTGGATGCCGATCCGCCATGACCGCCGCCGCCGCCGACAGATTGCGCGAAAATTCCGACCGCATTCGCGCCGCCTGTCGAAATCGTTCCGGTCGAACCATTCAGGACATAGACATCGTCGGCCACCGCACCATCGCCGCCCGAACCACCGACCGCCATGGACATGGTGAGATTGACCGAACTGCTTTCAGCACCGTCGTCATCATCATCATCATCATCGCCCGAGAGGTCGGTTTGAAACAGAATATTGCCACCGCCGCCACCGGCGCCCCCATTGCCGCCGATGCTTTGCGCAAAGATGCCGGTAGAGCTTGCTCCGGCTGTCTGGATGGTCGCGTAATTATAGGCAAACACTTCGTTGGCTGAAGCTGCATCACCACCGGCGCCGCCGACGGTGACGGTGATTGTTCCCGAATTGTCGCTCTGATCCTCAAGGTTCATAAGCACGTTGTAGGAATTGCCGCCGGACCCGCCATTGCCACCGATGCTTTGGGCCAGGATGCCGAAACTGTTGTCTCCATATGTGGTGATATCGGCGTCAGCAATGGTTTCGACGATGACCTCGCCGGCATAACCGCCGCCGCCACCTTCACCGCCGATATTGACTTCCACGTCCAGCGTCGTGCCTTCAGTGCCAAGATTGGCTGTTCCTGAATAAACCGATCCGCCCGAACCACCGCTGCCACCAACACTCTGAGCGATAATGCCAGAGGAGTTGAAGTCCTGTGTCGTGATGGCAGCCTTGTTGAGGACGTCAACCGTTCCGGCGTTCGGGTCATCAGATGACCCGTCGGTGCCGCCGCCATCACCGCCGATGGTCACAGTCGCGCTGCCTGCCGGAATTTCCGGATCGGCGCTGACGGTTATTCCGGCCTGGGCGGCAAAGCCACCTGCACCGCCATTGCCGCCGATGCTCTGAGCGACGACCCCATCGGCATGAATGCCTGTTGTGGTAATGGCCGCAACGTTGGTGACCGTGACATCATCCGCCCGGGCACCGTAACCGCCATCACCGCCAAGCGTCACGGACGCGTCCCCTTGCGAAATCAGGGTTGATGACATCGAGCCGCCACCCTTGCCACCGGACCCGCCAATGCTTGCAGCAAAGATGCCTGTGGCCAGATCGCCAATAGTCGTCAGTGTGCCTCCGGTGGTGGTGATCGTCACAACACCGCTGACGCCGCCACCGCCTCCACCACCGCCGACGGAGACGTCTGCGGATGCTGCGCTTGCGGCCGCACCACTGAAATCAAAGCCACCGGCTCCACCGGATCCCCCTGTACTGGTCGCAAGGATGGCAACGCTTTGCACACCCTCCGTTCTCAATGTTCCACCGGACCAGTCGACGGTTACGTCTCCCGCAGTGCCGCCGTCCCCACCGTCGCCGCCGATCCCGACGCTTGCATTTGATGCTGACACACCATCGGCGGATACTGCGACACCACCACCGCCGCCGCTACCGCCGACGCTCATGGCCTTGATGCCGTAAGATGAGGTTCCGGTCGTTTGGATCACATCCTTGGTCAGGACGTAGACGTCTCCGGCATCTCCGGCGTCGCCGCCATCACCACCAACGGAAACGGTGACTGCCATCGCACCGGTCGCGTTTGCGGAAACGGACGCATAAGATGCTCCACCCGTCCCACCGACGCTTTTGGCAAGGATACCGTGTGAATGGCTGCCACTCGTGGAAATGCCACCTCCGGACGTGACCTTTACATCATCGCCCGCTCCACCTGCGCCGCCATCGCCGCCAACGGTTACGTCGACCGAGTCTAAAGACCCGGCAGATGCCGCGACTGTTGTTCCAGAATGCCCACCGCCACCGCCGACGCTGCCCGCCAGGATACCGTGAGAGATTTCGCCGCTCGTCGTGATGTTGGCGGTGTCACCGCTTTCTGCAGTGGCCGAGCAGGTTTCCGTGCTTGAATCATATGTTCCGCGGCACACTGTTACGGTTCCGCCGTCACCGCCGCCGCCACCGTCACCACCGACCGAGGCTGAAACCGATATTGACGCGCCGGCCGATGCTGCGACGGACGTACCGGCAGACCCGCCGGCCCCACCTGTGCTGCCGGCCAGAATGCCGATCGAATGATCACCAACCGTTGTGATTTTTGCTGTGACGACTCCAAGAACATTGCCGCCATCTCCCGCACCACCACCTGATCCGCTCAGTGAAACGGAGGTCAGGCCGGCAGCAGCAGCTGAGATGGACGTCCCGCCGTGGCCGCCGCCGCCGCCGACACTTTGCAGAACCAATCCATTCGACTGGTCCCCGGTCGTGTGGATGAAATAGGAACCCGGATTGTCCGGCTCCAGATAGGTGGCATCCTCACCATCTGCGCCCGTACCGCCGTCGCCGCCAATTGCGAGCGCAAACCCGATACCGACACCAAGACTGTTGGAGCCTTTACCGCCGCCTCCGCCCACGCTCTGGACGAAGATGGCATCCGAAAAATCACCTCCGGTGGAGACACTGCCGGAGTTGGTGACAGTGACAATGCCACCGGTTGCACCGCTGCCGCCGTCTCCGCCAATTGATGCAATGCCGCTGGTAGAGCCGGCTGCGCCACCTCCGCCGCCGATACTTTGTGCGAAAATACCGTCCGATTGATCGCCTGTTGTGGAAATCGCAGACGTATTGGTGACCGTAACAACACCGCCGATCCCGCCCAGGGAGCCTGCACCACCGACAGACACGATGCCGCTGGCGCTGCCGCTGTCACCGCCGCCGCCGCCTGCGCTTTGTGCGAAAATTCCGTGGGCACGGGTTCCCGTTGTCTGGATCTGACTACCATAGGTATAGACGGTGACAATCCCGCCATCGCCACCGGCGGAACCTGTGCCACTCAGTGCGATCAATCCATCGGCGGTCGAACCGTTGCCACCGCCACCGCCAACAGACTGGGCGAAAAGTGCGGTTGAATAATCGCCACCGGTTTTCAGAAGAGACTCGGTTGCGCTGTTCCAGGTAACCGTGACGTCTCCTCCGGCGCCACCACTTTCAGAACTCGCTCCATAAGCAACGAAGCCACTGCTTTCTCCACCATTTCCGGCAAACCCGCCGACTGCTTGCGCGAAGACGGAATAAGCATCATCGCCGGTGGTTGTGATGCTTCCGGAAAATTCGGCGATGACGTTGCCGCTCGTGCCGGAGCTGGCGCCGTCACCGCCACCTCCCGATCCGAAAAAGCCGGACCCGTCGCCGCCATCGCCACCGTTGCCGCCATAGCTTCTCAATGCGACACCGTGGGCAAGGTCACCCGAAGTGTTGACGTCAAGCGTGCCGTTGCCGCTCATTTCGACATCGCCGCCGGTGCCACCGCCGCCGCCATCTCCTCCTGTCGCGTCACCAGCGGAGGACGCGTATCCGCCATCTCCTCCATCCCCGGCGATGCTCTCGATACGGATGCCGATATCATTGACGGCGGTCACTTCAAGGGTTGCCCCGTCGTCAAGCACGATGCTGGCTTCGCCTCCGTCTGCGCCATCCCCACCTGTTGAGCCATAGGAATGCGCATCGCCGGCAGTGCTCTGCGTGGCTTTTCCGCCGGTGCCGCCGTCGCCGCCGACGCTCGCAAGGTAAATTCCACCACCGCCAACGCTACTGGTCTCTCCTGAATTGTCGGCGCTGGTCTCGCCAGAAATAGTCAGGATGACAGTACCGCCTTTTCCACCGTCGCCAGCTTCGCCGCCATGTGAGGAATAGTCCCAGGCGCGTCCTTCACCGCCATTGCCGCCTATACCGCCATCGCTGACGATTTCAACCAGATATCCCCCAAGCGAGCTTTCGTTCGAAATGCTTGTCGTTTCCAGTGTTACGTAAATATCGGACCCTGCACCGCCGGTTTCTCCATCACCTCCGTAGCCATGGCCGAAACCCGTGGAATCGCCTTTTCCACCGTCGCCACCGTCGCCACCCGATCCGGAAACCAGCACAGCAGTTGAGAAGGAATAAATCGAGACGATGTCTGTCGATGCAATGTCAGCATGGATTTCACCGCCATCGCCACCAACACTGCCGTCGCCACCGGTTCGGTTTCCGCTATCGGTGTTTTCGCTGCCGTTACTTCCGGTGCCAGCTTGCGACTCGAGCACAAGTGTCGGCGCCAAAACTCCACCGCTGAGTTCAAAGCCGTCAACGGTTCCATCGATATTGAAGTCGAAATCAAGGCTGCCGAAGCTGTCGTCATCGTCTCCTGAAAAATCGAATGAGATCGCTTCTGAAAACCCGCCTGAAATACCGCTGGAAGTCAGGTTCTTGAAAACGAAGATGTAGTCCGCATCGTCCTCCGAATCCGGTTCGAAAGACTGGGCTGTCGTGACATCTCCGGTACAAGTTTGGGTGTTGCCGCTGGTCGAACAGGCCGCAAGGGCTGGTGCGGAAAGATCTGACAGAAATAGAAACAGGCCAACGGCCGTTGCGCCTTTCAATATCGCCTTTGGACTCCGTTGCCATGTGGCTGTTGGCGGAAACTGGATAGGGGAGGGCGCTAGGCAGACGATCGGTTTGCCATCGGAAATGCGAGGCTGAAACAGGTTAGGTAACATTTCACTACGGTCTTTCAAAACGCCGGACCCCGGAACCTGATCAACTTGCATATTCGAACGCACAAGAAAAATGAAGCAGTATGAAAATAGAGACAAGTTTAATTAAATTAATTTAGAAGTAAATTTAAATGAATATGAAAATATACAAGCAAAAATTACTCGAGATCTATCAATATAATCTATTCTGCACCAGTAATAATACTGATACGATAAATGTTATTGATTTGATTCGCAACAAAAGACTCAAGAATTCGATCTTGGGGAAATTTCTTGAACGACTGCAATAACTTGAATCCAAAGACGCATTTCGTTTTGCGATCGAATACGTACGTCAAGGTCACCTGTTGCGGGCCTGAGAATTGTTCACGCAAAACGATCAAGGCTTGGAAATTCACTTTGTTTCGCAAAGTCTTTCGAAAGGCGATCAGGCTCTTTCTGGAAAAAAGTCCGCTCCACGCTGTCAGGAGATGCTTTGACGAAGCGGTTGTGAGTGTCTGATTGGGAATTTCCGGATTGTCGATTTCGAGTTTGTCAGGTACCGCTACCGGGCAGCGGCAGGACAACTCTCGTAATGCTGTTTCCGTTCGGCCCGGTGAATATCAGAGCTTTGCCGCCATGGGCTTCAGCAATTTTTCGCACCAGCGCCAGGCCCAATCCGTAACCCTCGATATTCTGCCTGTCCGGGCCGCGATAAAACGGCAGGAAAACGTTCTCCTGTTCACTGGCCGGAATACCCGAGCCAGCATCTTGAATGTCCAAGGTAGCGGTTTCTTGTGTTGCGGAAAGTGTAAGCTTCACAGGTGGACGACCATGCTTCAGTGCGTTCTCCAGCAAATTGGCAAGCATGCGGTGAAGTAACCTTGGATCCCCGCAAACTTCCGGAGCGCTGCCGGAAAAGGCACAACCGTCGAATTGGGCACATTCTTCGGCCAGCAAGGCCACAAGATCGATCGGCTCGACACTTTCCATCGGCATCGCGGCATCAAGGCGGCTCATGACCAGGATTTCATCAATCAGCTTGTTTAGCTCGGCGATGTCCTGTTTCAACGCAACGCTACGCTCTCTGGACGGCTGGATCTGTTCCATTTCAAGCCCGAGCTTGATCCGTGCCAGGGGCGTTCGTAACTCGTGAGAAGCGTTGGCCAGCAGCAGCCGGTGAGCTGCGACCAGATTTTCAATCTTGTCGGCAGCAGCATTGAAGCTTCCGGCAAGCTGTGCGACTTCGTCCCGGCCTTCCACCTTCACGCGGGTTTTCAAATCGCCAGATCCGATCCGTTCCACACCGCGTTGGAGATGTTCCAGCCGCTTGGTCAGCCTGCGCGCGATCGGAAAGACCCCGAGTCCAACAACCACGGCGATCAGTGCCAGTATGAACAGCAGGCTAAGGACCGGTGCTGAATTCGGTGCTCGATTGGCATCGGCAACCAGCCAGCGGCCATCCGGCAGCGCCAGAGATAGTACCGGACCACCACGTACCCTGGACCAACCCGTTCGACCGCGAAGCCTCTCACGAGGTAGGGTTGGATTGCCATAGGCAGCAAGAAGCTGCCTGTTTTCGTCAAAGAGGTTGATTTCGAGGTCTAGTTCCTGTCCCAGGCGAGCAATGGCCTGTTGCTGGGCTTCCTGGCTGGCGGCTTTGTCGGGTATCGACAAGGCAACCAGTTTTGCGATTGAGTCCAGAAAGTCGTCATTCACCCGCTCCCGGCCATATATTTCCCAAAGCACGCCGGATAGGAACACTACCAGAACAAGGCTGGCTATGATCGTCAGATAAATCTGCAGAAAAAGCCGCCGCATCAGCAGCGGACCGAACAGGCGGCGCAGTCGACTTGCCATCAATTCAGTCCTGCGACCTGGCGAAGACATAGCCGGCACCACGCACCGTGATCAGCCTTCGCGGCTTGTTCGGATCGTCTTCGATTTCGGCGCGGATGCGGGAAACATGAACATCGATGGAGCGATCGAAGGCTGACAGGTTTTCGCCATTGAGCACATTCATGATTGTGTCGCGGCTAAGAACACGGCCTGCCCGGTTTGCCAAGATTTCCAGGAGTTTGAACTGGTGTGCGGTGAGGTCACAGGTTCGGTCATCGATCCGTGCTTCGATGGCCAGCGGATCGATTTCCAGCCGGCCGAACCTCAGGATCTTGCCTTCCTTTGGTGCGTTTCCCCGCCGCAGTACGGCTCTGAGACGCGCCAGCAGTTCGCGCGGTTCGAATGGTTTGGGCAGATAATCGTCAGCCCCAAGTTCCAGTCCGATAATCCGGTCCATGGGTTCGCCCTTCGCGGTCAGCATCACAATCGGCGTGTGGTCATTGGTCCGCAATAGCCGGCAGACCTCCAGCCCCTCCAGGTCGGGCAGCATCAAGTCCAGCAGGATGGCGTCAAACTGGCGTTGCCGATGCAGGTCGAGACCGTCCTGACCCGAACCTGCAACTGTTACCTGGAACCCGGACTCGCCGAGATAGTCCTGGACCATCGCGGCGAGGCGGGCATCATCTTCTATCAGGAGGATCTGCTGGGACATTCTTGTGTGATCAGCTCATCGATTTTTAATGGCGTTTGAAACCAGGGCGCATGGATTTGAACTGTTTGATCCGAGTGTCCAAAACGGCCCGTTGTTCCGGAGTAAGCACCATAGCAACTTCGATGATCACATCGGTCAGTTTTTTGCTGACCTCATCCGCCAGGGCGAGTTTTTCAGCGCGCAACGCTTCAACGGAAAAGCGGTCGACTTCGGCTGACAACAGCAACTTGCGAAGCTCCTCACCGGTGCCGGCGATGTCCTTGCGCAGGTTTTTCATTTCGATTGCGGCCGGGGTAAGAATGCCGACGATTTTATCAATCTGTTCCTGCGATGCGTCAATTTCGATTGCGGCATGTCGGACAATGCGGGAGAGCCGCTCTTCGATTTCGCTGTCGCTGAGATCCAGCAACCTGCCACGGCCAGAGCGACCACCCCAACCGACCGGCTGGAAATCGGCAAGCCCAGACAGGCCCTCCGTGCCCTGATCGTAAGATGGCAGCTGGCCTGCACCGGTGAATTGTGGAGCGCCGTTCACGGACAGGACAGTGGCGGCCAGAATTCCGGTGCTGACGACGCAAGCTGCTAGCACCCGGCCGACTTTGGAATTGGATGACTGCAAGCGTGTGTTTTCCAGTTTATGCAACATCTTGAGGCTCCTATTTGTTTGCCTGATACGAGTGGTTCATTGGATATTGTCAGCAAGGCAGCGTGCCGTAATTTGTCTCGCTGAGTTTTTCGGGCGTCCCTGTTTCCGGCACGAAGGGTTCAAGGGTGTCGATGTCGCAGTTCGCGGAATTTTGCGAGTTGCGCCGATGTCAAGACGGCGGACAGTTCGGTCTCCACCAATTT
>NZ_JAILWL010000277.1 GCF_025698965.1 Roseibium sp. | reverse complement strand
ACAATCTCGCCATGCGGGACTCGCTGACGGGTCTCTACAATCGCCGTTTTCTACTTGAGGAAGCCGCCAATCAGGTCAAGTCCTGGTCAAGCGATCAGCACCAGAATCATTGGCTGGCACTTCTCGATCTCGATTCCTTCAAAAACATCAATGACAGCTTCGGACACGATTTCGGCGACGCGGTTCTGAAAAGCTTCGCCCAGCATCTGACGGTTCTGGCCGGCGACAAAGATATTGTCGCCCGCCTCGGTGGCGATGAGTTTTGTATTGTCTTTTGCCAAAGAGAGGAAGACCAGGTGGTCAAGATCCTGGAGGAACTGCTTCAGACCATTCAGTCTTCACCCGTCACGCATGACGACGAAAACCAGACCATGAAAGCCAGCATCGGGGTAGCCCCGCTACGGGACGGAAATCTCGCCGAGGCTCTGAAAACCGCTGATCTGAGACTCTATTCGGCAAAACGCACCGGACGAGGACAATTGGTCTTCACGGATTGAGAGCACCTGTCAGACGCGCCTGCCTGGCGCGGCTGTAACGCTTCCAGCTGTCGAATGTGAATATCACCAACGCTCCCCAGATCATTGCAAATGTCAGCAATTTGGCCTGATCCAACGGCTCGTCCCAGATGTAAACCGCCATCAGAAAATGCATGGACGGTGCAATATATTGCATCAATCCGATCATGAAGAGTGGAAGCTTGCGGGCTGCTGCGGAAAAACAGACCAGCGGCAAGGCGGTGACAATGCCGGTGCCGACCAGCGCCAGAAAAACAGAAGGGTCATTCAATATGAATGCGTCCACGCCCCAAGCCAGGCTCAAAAGGAGATAGCCCAATGCAAGCGGCAACAGCAGCACGGTTTCGACGAACATGCCCGGCGTGGCATTCACAGGCGTGACTTTGCGAACATAACCGTAACCGGCGAATGAAAAGGCCAACGTGAGTGAGATCCACGGCAATCCACCGGCCAGTACGGCTTGCAGAACTACTGCAAATGCAGCGATGGCGACAGCAATTCCCTGCCCAAGCGAGAGCCGCTCGTGCAGCACCAACAGGCCAACCAGAATACTGACGAGCGGATTGATGAAATAGCCGAGCGAAACTTCAAGAACCTGACCTTGCGCGATCGCCCAGACAAACACCAGCCAGTTGACCGCGATGAACGCAGCCGATGCCGTCAGACCCAAAAGCACCTTTGGCTGGTGGAACACATCCACAACTTCCCGCCAGCGACCACGCACGTAAAGGAACAGGCCGACAAAAAGGACAGACCAGAGTACCCGGTGCGACACGACCAGATCCGCCGGTACCGTGTCGGTCAGCTTGTAGTACGCAGGAAAAAAACCCCACATGCCGTATGCCGCGAGGCCGTACAGGACACCCTCACGAAATTCGGCATTCGCTTCGGCACTGGAAACCGACTGCGACATGTGACCAGCCTTTCTGGCGATTGTTACTACCTCAGGCGGAACCAGCCTTCAGCAGCGCAAATGTGATGGAGTCGACCAACGCCTGGAAAGAGGCGTCGACGATATTGGAAGATACTCCGATCGTAAACCAGCGGCGATGTGACTTCGTATCGTGGCTTTCGATCAGGACGCGCGTGACGGCGCCAGTACCACCGTTGAGGATTCTGACCTTGTAGTCAATCAACTCCAGTCCTTCGATTGCCGACTGGTATTTGCCGAGATCCTTGCGCAGAGCCATGTCGAGCGCATTGACGGGGCCGTTGCCTTCCGCCACCGACATGCGCGTTTCACCATCAATATCGACTTTCACCACCGCCTCCGACACGGTGATCAGGTCGCCGATCGCGTTGAATCGCCGCTCGACCATAACCTTGAAGGAATTGACATCGAAATATCGCGGTACTTCGCCGAGTTCCCGGCGCGCCAGCAATTCAAATGAAGCATCCGCGGCCTCATAGGCGTAACCTTCTGCTTCTCGCTCCTTCACCAATGCCAGCAATCTGTCCAGCCGTGGATCTGCCTTGTCCACTTCAATTCCAACCCGCGTCAGTTCGCCGAGAAGATTGCTTTTGCCGGCCTGGTCCGAGACCAGCACGCGGCGCTGATTACCGACACTTTCCGGCGTAACATGTTCATAGGTTGCCGGGTCCTTGAGAATCGCCGAGGCATGGATGCCAGCCTTGGTCGCGAATGCCGTTTCGCCAACATAGGGTGCCTGCCTGTCAGGCGACCTGTTCAAGATCTCGTCAAAAGCATGGGAGATGGCCCTGATCTCCTTGAGCTGGTCACTCGAAACGCCGACTTCGAACCTTTCGGCAAATGCCGGTTTGAGTTTCAAAGTCGGAATCAGGGTGATCAGGTTGGCATTTCCGCAACGCTCGCCCAGCCCGTTCAATGTGCCTTGGATCTGTCGGACCCCAGCGTCAACCGCAGCAAGCGAATTGGCCACCGCCTGGCCGGTGTCGTCATGGGTGTGAATCCCAAGATGACTTCCCGGAACCACTTCCTGCACCTTGGTGACGATATCGTAGACCTCGTCGGGCAAAGTCCCGCCATTTGTGTCACAAAGCACGATCCACCGGGCACCTGCCTGATAGGCGGTGCGCGCGCAATCGATTGCATAATCCGGATTAGCCTTGAAACCGTCGAAGAAATGCTCGCAATCGATCATCGCTTCCTTACCGGCCGCAAGTGTTGCGATGACGGTCTCGTGGATTGAGTCCAGATTTTCTTCGTTGGTGCACCCAAGCGCGACTTTGACGTGATAGTCCCAGGATTTGGCTACGAAACAGCCGGCATCCGAACTGCTGGCAAGCACTTGCTGCAATCCGGGATCATTGGCAGCAGAGCGCCCTGCCCTTTTAGTCATGCCGAACGCGGTGAAAGTTGCACGTTCCGTTCGCTTTTCGGTGAAAAAGTCAGTGTCGGTCGGGTTCGCTCCCGGATAACCACCTTCGACATAATCCACACCCAAACGCTCAAGCAGTTCCGCAATGACGATCTTTTCGTTCAGTGAAAAGTCAACACCACTGGTTTGCGCACCATCGCGGAGCGTCGTGTCATAAAGATAGAGGCGTTCCTTGCTCATATTTTTTCCTGCCTAGCGCCTTGGCTTTGGGTGTCGTTCTCTTAGTCGCCTTGAACCGGCGGCCAGGCTTCCGTGTCGTGATCGGGATGCTGATTTGAAACGATCGAAGCCAGGAAGACTGCCGTCTCGCTATCTTCCTCGGTTCTTCTTGCCGGGATTTCCGACATCTTGTCCGTAAATGGCAGTTTGCCTTCAACGCCGTATTGAATGATCGGTGCAATTTCTGCAGGTTCATCAAAAGCACCAATGGCAATTGCTGTGTCATCGCCGGGAGCTTCATAGGTCAGCGGTGTTCCACACTCGCCACAAAATCCACGCGCAACCTGATTTGAACTCTGAAAGCGTTTCGGTTCGCCCCTCGTCCAGACAAGTTTCGTATCTCCACGAATGCCGACCAGTGGGGCATAAAGGGCTCCGAATGCCTTTTGACACATCCTGCAATGGCAGATCGACGCTGTGCCAAGCTCACCTTCAATGCGAAACCTTATCGCGCCGCATTGGCACCCGCCGGTGTGGATTTCGCTCATGGGGCCTCACAATTCCAGCTTTCTGTTTCATGATCCGGGTGCTGCATGTTGGTCGACGCCACGTCGCCGATACCTCCAGGGAGGTCATCTCTGTTGGATTTTGTTTCCTTCAATCCGAACAGAGCAGCATAAAACGGGACGCGTCCCTCGACGCCGGATTGCTCGATCGGGACCACGGAACCGACATCGTCCAAACTGCCATGGGTAAACGCGATATAGTCATCACCAACGGTTTCAAACGCGAGCGGTGTTCCGCATTTCGAACAGAAGCCCCGACGAACGGGTTTTGACGAGTGAAACCAGGAGGGCTCTCCCCTAGTCCACTCAAAATCAGTTTTGGCTGCCCCGATTAAGGGCAGAAAGAAATTACCCGACGCTTTCTGGCACATGCGGCAGTGGCAAAGGTGCGGATAACCAACCTTTCCCGTAACCCGATAGCGAACTGCACCGCACTGACAGCCTCCAGCGTACACGTCAGTTTCCGTCATCACGTGCTCTCCATTCCGCATGCATCCAAAATCTTGCGACAGACACCTTCAAGATTGTCGGATACCTCAGAGTTCCAAAATCGCAAGACAGTCCACCCCATGGCACGAAGGTACCGGTCGCGTTCGTCATCACGCTTCAATCCCAAAACGCCTGCATGCTGTGAACCATCAACTTCGACAATCAATCGTTGAGAAGGCGCTGCGAAATCAACGATGTACCGATCTATCGGCATCTGTCGGCGGAATGAAATCCCCTCTAGTCGATGCGCTCGCAACACCTGCCAGAGTTTTTTCTCAGCCTCCGTCATGTTGGAACGGAGAGATTTTGCATTTGCTCTAAGCTGCTTTGAAGTTTTTCGAAAGGGCATATTGCGAACACTTCCAAAGACACCGAATTCTGCTTGTGTAACATCGGCTGCATTCCCCCCTCTGTCCCTGAAAGGGACATCTCCCCCGCAAGGGGGGAGAGAACCGTATGCCGTGCTGCCTGACGTAACCGCAACTTTTTTCAAGAGGTGACGACCTGAGAAACACAGCAACGACAGTTGCTCATGAGTCAGGGCTATCGACGATCTTGCTACAAGCTCCACTCTCCCCCCTTGCGGGGAAGATGTCCGCACCTGCGGACAGAGGGGGGAACCCTGCCTTTCCGCAGTCGCGCACTTCACCGCTTGAGTTCCCAAGTTGTCAGGCGCTCGCCTGTTTCTGAATCTTTTGAATCCTTTAGAAGGATTCCCTGAGATGTCAGGTCAGCACGGATCTTGTCGGCTTGTGCCCAGTCCTTGGATTTCAAAGCCTCCAAACGCCTGTTGATAGCGATCTGGATTGCGGATTCGTCGACACCGGAAAGATCTGCCTGAACAGGTTGAAGACCCAGAAGTGCTGCACTTGCAGAATAGATTGGCAGTTTGTCAGCATCTTTGGCCGCCTCGACCGCCAGCGCGTGCAGAGCCTGGATCGCTGCCGCAGTGTTCAGGTCATCGAGGAGCGCATCAACCACTTCGTCCGCTGGAGCTGCATCTGTCTCGACAAGCTCCGGCCACTTGGCCAAAAGGTTTTCGGCCTCTTCCAGTTTGCGCATGGAAAAGTCGATGGGTTCGCGATAGTTGGTCATCAACATAGCCATGCGAAGCACTTCGCCCGGCCACTTCCGACCTCCGAAATCTTCGGTTTCCAGCAGCTCCATGATTGTGAAGAAGTTGCCCTCGGATTTGGACATCTTCCTGCCTTCGACTTGAAGGAAACCGTTATGGAGCCAGTAATTGGCCATCGTCGTTGTGCCATGCGCGCAACGTGACTGGGCAATTTCATTTTCATGATGGGGGAAAATCAAATCCAGCCCGCCACCATGAATATCGAATATCCGACCCAGGTGATGCTCGCTCATCACCGAGCACTCAATGTGCCAGCCTGGACGCCCGCGTCCCCAGGGACTCTCCCAACCAGGTTCTTCCTCCGATGACAGTTTCCAAAGGACGAAATCACCCGGGTTCTTCTTGTGCTCATCAACCGCTATGCGTGCGCCGGCCTTCTGATCTTCCAGCTTGCGCTTGGACAAGCCCCCATAATCCGGCATGGAAACCGTGTCGAACAGAACTTCGCCGCCGGCTTCATAGGCGTGACCTTTTTCAATCAGAACCTCGATCATTTCGATCATGCCGTCGATATGCTGGGTTGCCCGCGGCTCGAAGCTTGGTTCCAGTACTCCCAATGCCTTGATGTCCTTGTGGAACTGATCCGCTGTTTTTTGCGTCACCCTTGCGATGGCGTCGTTCAAAGGAAGATCGGGATAATCACGCAGCGCACGGGCGTTGATCTTGTCATCGACGTCGGTGATGTTACGCGCATAGGTCACGTGGTCCGCGCCATAGAGCTGACGCAGAAGTCGAAAGAGGACATCGAACACGATGATCGGCCGCGCATTGCCGACATGTGCGAAATCATAGACGGTCGGCCCGCAGACATAGAGGCGCACGTTTTTGTCATCGATCGCCCGGAAGTCTTCCTTCTCGCGAGTCAATGTATTGGTGAGCTTCAAGCCCTTGTACGTGCCGGATTTCTCAGTCTCAGCGGCGCTCATGTCAAACGGTCTCCTGGCCGGCTGGCCGGGCGATCCGTCTCAGAGGAATTTTTGCCAAGAGGGAACGGCCACAGCCAGCGGTGTCGCTAGCTGCAAATAATGGTGATCGAAATGATGTTCCGTGTGGCCGTCATCATGGCCGCTTTATGGACCGGAAATTGGAATGCGGTCAAGGCTGCAATTATTCAGGGCATCTGAAACCGCAACAGACCCAGCGTTTGCGCCAACGGAGACATGCATTAAGCTTGAAGGAACGGGAATCATCGGGGGGATTTTCCCATGGGTCGGTTTTGGTCATTTCGTTTTACGGTTTCTGCGTTCTTTGGTCTCTGCGCAGTGGGGCTCTCTACGATCTCAGTTGCCGGTTCCGTACACGCGCAATCCGAAACGCCCCTATCCGTCGAAACGCAGAACGACATTGATAACAAGACCCTTCAGCCGGAAACCCAGATCGCCGAAGCAATTCTGGCAGCAATATCCCCGGACGTTCCGTCAGGCCTGGAACTCTATTACGGCGAACGTGCCTATGCCCCCATCTGGTTTGACGAAAACGGCCTCAGCGAAAATGCACATCTGGCGATCGCCGCTATGGCAGAAGCCAATGATCATGCGCTCAACCCCAACAATTATGGCCCCCTGGAACTCGTTCAGTTATCCGAATCCGCCCGAACACCGGAAGAATGGGCACAGTTCGACCTGGAGCTTTCCCTCCAGTTTCTCCGGTATGCAACGCACCTCTCTTCAGGGCGCGTACAGCCCAACAAAATAAACAAGGCCTTGAACCTCTTTCCCAACCGTCCCGACCCGCAGGAGTTTTTCCGGACGGCTGAAAGTTCAGTCGACTTCAGTGCCTTTCTCGATAGTCTGTCTCCGCGATCCGACAACTACGCCCGCCTGAAACGGCGACTTGCGCAATACAGAACCAAAGCTGCCGAGGGCGGTTTCACAAAGGTGCCGGACGGCGAGACATTGAAACCAGGCATGAGCGACACGCGGATTGCCATATTGCGCGATAGGTTGATCGAAGAGGACATACCCGGTGCACAGGACCATAGTGGCGAGATCTATGACGGTTCGCTTGTGGAAGCGGTCAAGGTCTTCCAGGAATATCATGGGCTCGAGACCGACGGCGTTATCGGCAAGAATACCCTTGCGCGATTGAATACGCCCATCGAAGACAAACTCATCCAGATGGAACTCAATATGGAGCGGCGGCGCTGGATGCGCGACGACCTGGGAGAGTTTTATGTCTTCGTAAATCTCGCCGACCAGAACCTCAAAGTCGTGAAAGACGGCAAGACAGTTCACACGACGCGTGTCGTCGTCGGCAAGCCCTACCACGCAACGCCTGTCTTTTCCGATCAGCTGGAATATGTGGAGATCAATCCATACTGGAACGTGCCCTACTCCATCGCGACCAAGGAATATCTTCCAAAGCTGAAGAGAAACCCGTCGGCCTTACGCGCTCAGAACATCCGGGTGTTTGCAGACGGGAATGAAATTGCCGCCACGCAGATTGCCTGGAACAGTTACTCAGGCGGTAATTTTCCCTTCAGACTGCGACAGGATCCTGGCAAGGGAAACGCGCTCGGCCGTATCAAGTTCATGTTCCCGAACGAATTCAACATTTACATCCACGACACGCCGTCAAAATCGCTCTTCACGCGGGCGGAACGCGCCTTCAGTCATGGCTGTATTCGAGCTTCGGATCCGTTTGTCCTGGCCAATGTACTCTTGGCCCATGTAAACCCGGACCCCGATCACTGGGAACAGATCCGCGACAGCGGCCAACGCAAAGTCATCAAGCCCGACGCTTTGATCGAAGTTCATCTCACCTATCTGACTGCGTGGATGAACAAAGACGGGTCCACACATTTCAGAAAAGACATTTACGGGCGGGATGAAGTGCTTCTGGATGCCCTCAGAAAGGCGATGACCGAGAACTTATAGTGTCGCAACCAATTGACACATTTAGGTTTATTACCTTGTTTAGATAACTGAACGTTAGCTGAACGCAATGCTCAGCATGAGTTCAATGCCGCCCCCGTACTCTCCGGGCAATCGATACGGATTGCCATCAGGAGAGACCAATGTTGAACCGCGTTTTTGTTATTATCTTCCTCGCCATCGTTCTTGGTGGTCCGTTTGCAGCAATCATCGCCATCACGGATGGCACCAAGGCCTTCGGTCAGGAAATGCAGCAAAAGAGCATGTGCCTGATGACCGGAACGGGCTGTGGAAACGGAAATATCATTGTAACTGTTGCCAGCCGGATATAAACGAGACGGCAAAGCTTAGGGGTTGCCCCAAGCTTGCAGTTCAACACTTTGTTTGGCAAGGTTGGTAGATGGACTATAAAGCGCTTGAAGAAAAAGCAGAAGCTGCGGCGGAATTTTTGAAGATGATGGCATCCGCGCCGCGTCTCCTGCTTATGTGCCTGGTGCTTGAGGAAGAGCGCAGCGTCGGTGAACTAGCGGAATCGACCGGCATGCGCATGCCAACCGTATCGCA
>NZ_JAILWL010000276.1 GCF_025698965.1 Roseibium sp. | reverse complement strand
TCTGAAAGACCACATGCTGACCAACATCTGCGACGGCGACGAAGCTTTGTTCAGGTGGGTGTTCGGCTGGTTTGCACACATGATGCAGCGCCCGCGTGAGCGCCCCGGTACGGCCCTTGTCATCCGTGGTTTGATGGGGACGGGAAAATCGATCATGGGCGAGGTAATGGGAAGCCTGATTGCGCCGCATTTCTTCCAGGTCGATGATCCGCGTTATATCACCGGTCAATTCAACGCTCATATGAGTGCCTGTCTGTTGCTGCAGGCAGAAGAGGCGGTTTGGGCCGGGGATAAGGTGGCAGAGGGCCGGTTGAAAGGCCTGATTACCTCCAAAACCCAGATGATCGAGTCAAAGGGTGTTGATCCGTACCGGCTGGATAACTTCGTCCGGATCATGATGACCTCAAATGAGGATTGGGTCGTGCCTGCGGGAAAGGACGAACGGCGCTATTGCGTTCTCGACTGTGCTGCTCATGCCAAGGAAAACCACGGGTATTTCGGGGAAATGATGGAGCAGCTTGATAAAGGCGGGCGGCGGGCACTGCTTGCGGACCTCCTGTCTTTCGATCTGTCCACCGTCAACCTGCGGCAGATCCCGCGCACGGGCGCGCTTCTGGAGCAAAAATTGCGGTCCCTGGACAGCGTCGACATGTTCGTTTTCGAGCGGCTTCAGGAGGGGGCGATACTCAAGCATGATGACAGGTGGAACCCGTCCGATTTCGTCATCAAGCAGCACCTATATGAGGAATATCTCGCATGGGCGGACAAGATCGGGATCAAGCGCCGCGTCGATCTCAACCAGTTCGGCAAGGCGCTGATTAAGCTCATTCCGGGCGTCAAGGACTTTCGGCCTCGTGTCGACGACGGCACACGCAAGCGCGCCTATGTGTTCCCTGACCTGATTGTGTGTAGGGAGAGCTTTGCGGAGGCGGTCGGGCAGGCTGTCGACTGGCCGAAAGAGCCGCATGAGGACCATTTTCAAAGCGACGAACCGACGTGGGAGAAAGAAGGGTGAGAGGGGTAGAACGGCTTTTGAATGACAGTGGTCCACCCGAAGTGTGGACCACGGGTCTATATGTGGACCGAGATTATCCAATGAAATCAACGGTTGGTCCATATGGTCCATGTGGTCCACGTAAAAACACGCCCCACGTGCGCGCGCGAATAGGCAATCTACCCCTTTGTTCCTGTTCTCCCACAGAGCAGGTTTGCCCGGACCAACTGGACCAGCGGCTTAAGTCTTTGAAGGGCAATGAAAAAAGCGGTCCACACTATTGTTTTTTAAACTGGACCACAGTGGACCATATGGACCACCTGTCAAATCACTCCGAATTTGGGGCTTTGCTGTGAAGAAACGCATTGATATCGAAAAGCTGTTGAAGTGGGCCTATTGCGAGGAGTTGCCGAAAGCCGCGTCCGGTGGCGGAAATGGTCTCGCGGGCGCTTCGTCCTGGCTGATGGTCGAGGGATATGGGCAGCTCATGACGCAGGTCGATGATAATCGGTATGGTGTTGTTCCTGATTTCGCGGTGGCGGATGGTGAGCCGCGCGCGGATGCGGTCAAGGTTCATGCAGCCGTGTGTGATCTGGATGCGATTGAGCTGGATCTGCCGTGCGACTGGAACCCGATGCCTGAGATTGAAGAACACGGCAAGCATTGCAAGTCCGTGTTGGACGCGGCGCGGTTCGGGATTGCAAATGCGAGGCGTCGACCGGTCGATATCGTCCGTAAGCATGCGATCCTCGGCGGTTGCCCTGAGACAGAAGGGGAGGTCCCGACGCTTGAAGTGGCGCGCAACGAATATGGTCATCCTATCTGGTTTCAGATGCGGATTGAGCATGCCCTTGATGACAAGGGAAATCCAGTCGAACACAAGTGGGAGACGGCGGACGGGTGGAATCGCAACACAAAAGCACCAAAGGCAGGAGCATATCAGAAGTTCTTTTTCGATCCCGATCCTATCCCGGTCATCATATCCCGTGGAGAGTATCAGATCTGGCATTGCTGCCTTGGTATTCTGGCAGAAGAACTCAAGGAGAAGCTTGAGTTATGGGAGGTCATGGGAACCGAGCGCGCTGTTTGCCCTTGGCAGTTCGAAGCGTCGCGAGCGCCAGTCATTCTGCCCGACCTGAAATTTTTTTCTTGACGTGACAGCAGGATTTGACATACAACCGCCGCACTGAAAAAGGTTCAGAAACCCCGTTGGCAATCGCCCGCGGGGTTTTTTGTTGGGCGATTTAGGGACCGTACACCGTCAACTGCAATACGGGGTGACTGAGCGTTTAAGTTCGCCAGTCTGACCCTAAATTCGAAGCCTAAAGTTGGCTAAAGTCCTAAAGTTAAACCTAAACTCCTAAAGTTGAGCCGTTGAGCGGAGCGCGCCTGTGACAGCTGTTGCGGAAGAAAGCGCCGTTGTCACCAAGGGCGAGTTTGCCGATATCCTGAATGTCAGCGCCGGTCGGGTGTCTCAGTACATCACCGAGGGCAAGATCTCAGGTGCGGCACTGGTCGGTGAGGGGCGGCGCGCGAAAATAAATGTTGCTGTGGCTCGTGAGCAGCTGCGCAATCATCTCGACATCGGTCAAATGCTCGGCAACGGTCTTGAGACCCGGCTGTCATCGGTCGATCAACCTGGGCCTTTGCCGCTGGAAACAGCGCCACCGCAGCATACGCCGCAGCCGTCACTGGATCCGCGAAAGGAAACGGTAGAGGACAAGCTAAAACGGGAGCGGCTTTTTCAGGCTCAGATACAAAGCCGAAAGGCGGCGGCGGAGGAGGAGGCCGAAAAGGGCAGGTTTGTATCTGCCGCTGAAATCCGCGCCTCCGACATGCGGATCGCCGTGAAGATGATCCAGACATTCGAGGGAGCGCTGCCGAACATGGCTGCGGCCATCGCCTCGCGGTTTGAAGTACCCGTTCGGGATGTTTTGCACCTCCTGAAAGCCGAATTCACCGAAATGCGCTCTCGCGCGGCAGACCAGAACCGTGCAGTTGCAGAAGGCCTGCCTGAGACAGTCAAAACCGAAATCGCACCTGAAGAACAACCGGAAAATGTTGAGTGACCTGCCTTTCTGTCGACGCCGCAAACGCGGAGCGCCTCGAATATGAGGCCATGGCGGAAGCCTGGACGCCTCCGCCGAAGGTCGATTACCTGAAATGGGCGGAAGACAACATTGTCCTATCGGAGCGTGAAAGCCCGTATCCGGGTCCGTACAACCGAGATCTCTTCGGATATTTCGATGAGGTTTTGAGGGCGTTTTCGCCCGACGATCCTTGCCGGATTGTGACGCTGAAGAAAAGCGCACAGCTCGGCGGCACGGTGCTCGCCAACATCTTTTGTTGCGGCTCGCTCGAAATGGTGCCGGGGGATTTCCTCTATGTGCACCCGACCGAGGGCAACGCGCAGCGCTGGTCCAAGCAAAAGCTTGCGCCGATGCTGAAAAACACAACATCGCTCCGTGCCTTGTTCTCGCAAAAGAGCCGGGACGGTGGCGACTCGATCCTCTACAAGGAACGGCTCGACGGTCGCGGCGCGATCCAGATTTCGGGGGCAAATTCTCCGGCATCGCTGTCGATGGTCACCATGAAGAACCAGGTCCAGGATGATCTGGCGAAATGGGAAACGAATTCGGCAGGTGACCCGGAGGCGCAGGCCGACAGCCGGTCACAGGCACACGAATTTGCGAAGATCGCCAAGATTTCCACGCCGCTGGTGCAACCCGGTTGCCGGATTTCGAAGAACTACGAGGACGGCAGTCAGGAACTGCCTTACGTTCCTTGCCCGCATTGTGGTCACATGCAAGTTCTCGAATGGGAGAACATGCTTGCCAACCTGGAGGAGGAGCGCCCCGAACGGGCACATTTCACCTGCACGGAACCGGAATGCGGCGGTGTCATTGAAGAACATCACCGCCCGGCGATGCTCAAGAAACTCGAGTGGCGGGCACAGAATCCGAAGGCCATGCGCCAGCATCGGTCGTTCTGGATCTGGTCAGCCTATTCCGTCCTTCAGACATTCGAGCGGATCGCGCGGGCATGGCTGAAGGCCAAGGGAGATCCGGCCAGCGAACAGACATTCATGAACGATGTCGTCGGGCTGGCTTACAACGCTGCCGGCGACGCACCGCCGTGGGAGGAACTGCGGGATCGGGCGGCAATCTCCGATTACCGGAAAGGAATAATTCCGGCAGGCGCAGTGCTGATCACTCTGGGTATTGACTGTCAAGATGATCGAGAAGAATGGCAGTTGGTCGGGTGGGACCGCGAGCTGCGGCGTTATGTGATCGATTACGGTGTCATCACCGGTCACGTCAGCGAGAAGTCGGCGCGTGGCCAACTGGACGCCCTGATCGCCAGTGAGTGGCAGAACGTTTATGGCCACAAGCTGAAACCGGACCTGACGGCGATAGATGGCAACTATTCGACGGCCGATGTTTGGGGATGGGCGAAGCGGCATCCCGCCTCAAAAGTGATCATGGTGCGCGGTGCGAAGTCAGAGACGGCGCCCCGGCTGCAGCGGGTCAAGCAGGAATACGACGACAAAACCGGGAAACCGAAAAAACATTCCCGGCGGTTCTTCAACTTCAACAGCTCGATCATGAAATTCGGCTTCTATCGAAATGTTGGCAAAACAGACCCGCTTGAACCTGGTTATGTTTCCTTTCCGTCCGGTCTCGACGACGAATATTTCCAGGGCGTAACGGCGGAGCGGCGCGTGCCGAAAAAAAACAAGGACGGCTTCGAGGTTTGGAAGTGGCAGAAAGATCCGTCACAGGCCAACGAACCGCTTGATACCATGAACCAGGCAGAGGCCGCGGCTACCAAACTAGGTTTGCGCTCCATGCCTTCTCTGCTCTGGGACAAGCTGGAAGCCGAGCGCTGGACGCCAGTGCCGGAAGCGCAACTCGATTTCGAGGACCTGCCCTTGGCGTCGGCACCAGCGGCCAAACCGAAGAAGACCAAAACCTCCTCCTTAGCGAGCCTCTCGAAGGCCTTGAACGGGTAATCATGACGACTTCTGTCCCTGTCATCCCGCGCCGTGAAACACTTCCGGCGCAATCGCAGCCGTCTGCGCAGTTTCTGCGCCCGGACCGCAGCGGGTTCCTGGCCGGGTGGCCGTCTCCTGTTCTGCGTGAGGCCAAGCAGGACGTGCGTCAGGCGTGGGCCGCTGTTGCCTCGCGCTCCATCGAGTCCATTCACAACTCCGGATGGATGAAAGGCGCGGTCGATCAGGCAGTCGGTGACACCATCGGCAGCGGTCTGAAGTTGAACCCAAAACCCGATTGGAAAGCGTGTGGCTTTTCCAGTCAGGAAGAGGCGAGCGAGTGGGCGCGCGACACGGCAACCAGGTTCCGGGCTTATGCCAGAAACCCGCTTGAATGTGATGCGCGCGGCAAGATGACGATTGCCAAGATGGCAAAGACCCGCCTGCGCACGGATTTTGCGTTCGGTGAAGGTCTTGCGCGTGTCATCCAGCGCAGACGCTGGAATTCAGCGACAACAACCAAAATTCAGCTGCTGTCTCCGCTCCGGATCACACAGGAGACCCGTGAAGAGGCGAGGCTTCATCAAGGTGTGTTTCTGGACGAAGACGGGATGGCGGTCGCATACCGTGTCCGCGTACGCCAAAGCGGTGTCGATAAGACAGTCACCATGCCAGCACGCGACAAGGACGGTCGCCCGCTGATCATCCATACATTCGACGGAGACGCCGACCAAACGAGGGGGATCTCGCCCTTTGCAGCAATCCTCAAGGTTTTCCGTCAGGTTGACCAATTGGCAGATGCGACATTGGTGGCCGCGCTGCTTCAAACCATTTTCGCCGCGACCGTCAAATCAGACGCTCTTTCCGAGGAGATTTTTGAAGGTCTCATGGAGAAGGACGAAGAAGGGAACATAACCAGTGACATCGGTGCGTTTATTAACGCCAAAGCAGATTGGGCCAAAGGAGCGAAGCTCGATTTAGGCGCGCACGGCAAAATCGCGCACTTATTTTTTGGTGAGGAGCTTCAATTCCACAACACCAATCATCCGCACAACAACTATCTGCCGTTCATGCGCAACCTGTTGCGCGAAATCGCCCGCGCGGTTGGTGTCTCCTATGAGGCGTTGGCATTCGACTATGAAGGGGCGACCTATTCGAGCGTGCGCATGGGGATCGCGTCGCTTTGGCCGCAGGTTGTCAGTCGCCGCGAGGATCTGGTCGCACCGTTCTATCAGGCTGTCTACGACGCTTGGATCGAAGAGCAGATTTTCAAGGGCTGGATCAAGTTCCCGGGTGGCTATCGCAGTTTTCTTCGCATGCGGGGCGCAGCAACGCAGGCAGAATGGAATGGCCCGGCTAAACCGACCGCCGATGATCTGAAGTCGGCTAAGTCGATGGGGGAGCGTCTGGAACGTGGCGTCTCAAATCTTTCATATGAGTGCGGAGAACTCGGATACGACTGGGAAGAGGTTGTCGAGCAGCGTGCGCGCGAAAGTAAGCGTTTTCAAGATCTCGGTCTGTCCGATCCTCATGCCTCGAAAGGCTCTCCGTTCGCCAACGATAAAGATGACGGCGATGCTGATGAGAAGGACGACAGCGACGAGGTCGACCAGGACGCCAACAATGATGAGGACAAGGTCTGATGGCGAGCATCTTCGACGGGATCGACACGACCGATCCCTGCCTTGTGTGGCCGATATTGCAATCGGCTCTTTACAGGCTTGCTGCCGGTGAAGCCGAGGTGCGTGTCAGATACGAAGATTTCGACGTGGCAGTACAGCCAGCCAACCAAAAAGAATTGGAGCGGCTGATCACAAGACTGAGGGTCGAATGCGCCCGCAAGACCGGTAAGCGCAGCCGCTTTGCGATGCGCGGCGGATTCTAAGGATCGGAGACCCCATGCCAGAACATGAACTCAGTTACCTGCGGGCGGCCTCGCAGGTATTCGACACGCCTTTGCTGCTGGCAGAAAGCCAAGGTTTGCTGATCGGTGAATATCTCGCCTCGCGCATGCTCGGCGTTGCGCCAACAGAAACTCAAGGAAACAGGTTCCGGGGAGAGGATGCATTCGAGCCGGGGGCAGGTGGACCGGAATGGCAGGGCTATGCTCGCATCGGCAACGTTGCCCGCATCGGGTTGATGGGCGAGCTTGTCAATCGTGGGGCATGGATGGGCTCTTACTCTGGCATGACCTCTTATGAAGGGTTTGCCGAGCAGCTCAAGCGGGCAGCATCTGACAGCGAAGTTTCTGCGATTGCACTCGACGTGAATTCGCCGGGTGGTGTCGTGTCGGGAATGTTCGAAACCGCCCGATTGGTGAAGTCAGTCGCGGAAGAAAAACCGGTAATTGCTGTGGTGAATTCGCTGGCTGCTTCTGCCGGTTACGGAGTGATCAGCGGCGCAACCAAGATCGTCATGTCCGAAAGTTCCGAAGTCGGTTCCATTGGTGTTCTTCGGCTGCATTTCGACCGCAGCAAGCAGATGGAAGCGCGTGGCGTCAAGGCAACGATCATCCATGCAGGTGACCGCAAGGTTGATGGCCACCCGTTTGGACCGCTGGAGGGCGACGCACGGGCGTCGATTGAAACGCGTGTCAATTCGATCATGGATCGTTTCGTCGCCCTCGTCACCGAACATCGCGGCGTGGATGCGCAGGCGATCCGCGATTTGCAGGCGAACCTGCTTTTTTCAGATGAAGCACTTGATGTCGGTCTGGCTGACCAGGTCGGCACATTCGACGAAGTGCTTGAAGATCTTTCCCGCGCCCGCGTCGGGCGCAAAATCTCGCAGCAAAGGGGACTATCCATGAGCGGGAATAACCAAGCGCCCGATGCATCTGCTTCGGGCATCAATCAGGAACAGCTCGACAGTGCTACCGCAACGGCTCGAAGTGAAGGTGAAAAAGCCGGTGCTGAGTCAGAGCGCGGCCGCATCAAGGCAATCCTTGACAGCGATGAGGCAAAAGGACGCGAAGATCTTGCCCGGCACTTTGCATTTAATACCGATCAGAGCCCGGAAGCTGCAAACGCAGCCCTGGCAAAATCGGCCAAGGCGACTGTTTCCACCGACAAGGACGATGACTTCGCCGACCGGAAAGACCGCGCAGCGCAGGAAGCGCAGATCGATCTCGCTGGCCCCTTGAAGGTGGAAAAGGAAAAGTCCGGTCTGGCGAAAGCAGTCGACCGCTACGCCTCTTAAACCACTTCCAACCATTAACGATCTTTGACCCCGACCTGATCCGGGCCGGGAACGCTCTTTTTCGGCTGATTGAAAGGGAACTCTGATGTCTCTGCCGTACTATTCTATGACACAGGCGGCGACGCTTACGTCGCTTCTGAAATGGGAAGTCCACCAGGACTATTCCCGCGAATCCGTGGTTCTTGCTGCTGGCAGCGGGGTAGTTCGTACCATCGCGCTCGGAACAATCCTGGCTCTGCTGACAACGACCGATGCAGTTAGCACCTCTATTGAGGTGGACGCCGGGAACACCGGTGACGGTGTTTTGACGATGTCCTCGCCAGATATCACGACCGCTGCCAAGGAAGGCAAATACACGATTGTTTGTACCGAGCCAGAAGCGAACGGTGGCACGTTCGAGGTGTCGGACCCCGATGGTAAATCCATAGGTACTGCCGTAGTTGGAACTGCTTTCGGCAAACAGGTTCGCTTCACCATCGCGGA
>NZ_JAILWL010000275.1 GCF_025698965.1 Roseibium sp. | reverse complement strand
ACTTGCCAAACGAATTGATGCGCCGCTTTCAATCGTCGACAAGCGCCGTGACAAGCCTGGAGAGTCGGAAGTCATGAACATCATCGGGGATGTGAATGGCTTTGACTGCATTCTGGTCGATGACATCGTCGACAGCGGCGGAACGCTCTGCAACGCAGCCGAAGCACTTCTGGCGCAAGGGGCCAAGTCGGTGACCGCCTATATCACTCATGGCGTTCTGTCCGGCGGGGCTGTTGCACGCGTCACCTCGTCCAAGCTGAAAGAGCTGGTCATCACCAACTCGATCGAACCGACGGCAGCAATCACGGCAGCTGCCAATATCCGGGCGATTTCAATTGCTCCGCTGATGGGTGAAGCCATCAATCGGACCGCGCTGGAAAAATCGGTTTCCAGCCTGTTCAACTGATCTGACAAGATTAAAAAAGCGCCGGTTTTCCGGCGCTTTTTTTGTTGCTAAAAGTCAGTTTTGCCGGGCAAGCTCAGGTCACCGGACGCAACATCGAAAACGTCGACAACACAAAGTAGCGGCGCATGGATGTTCTGGTTCACTCGCAAGGCCGACGTTACTCCGTCATACGACATGTTTTCGATCGAAGCAGTGTCGTCAAATGCGACATTGATCGTGATTTCCTGCGCGTTCAACACTGGTGAAAAGCCAGGACTGTCGATGTAGATCGGAAGCTCCGGCCAGGTCGCGGGCATTTTAGGCGTAGAACCATCAGGAATGTCCTGTACGGACAACGCCCCCGGTCCACAGCTTTCATTGGGCACCAGGACAACCCAATGCGAGTGCCATTTCGCCCCGTCATTGGCGACATCGCCATCCCCGTCTTCGTCAAACAACGGTGTATCGTCAAAGTCCGGATGACTGGTTGCCACCATCGCCAGGATCCCCTGCCCGCCTTCAAACCCGACAGTTTCCGGATCCAGCGACGTTGGCCAGACATAGGAATGAACTGGCGCACCAGCGAGGTCCCCAGTCGCCTTAGGGACAGTCGAACCAGCCTTGCCTTTCATAGTCATGTGAAAGGTGACGACGCGGCCTTTGCGATGAACATGCGCGGCCAGGATATCGTAGCTGGGATCCACATCCGCGTTTTCGGGCGACAGCACCGCTCCCTCCTGCTTGATCGCATGGTTTCCATGATCGCCGTCGGCATGAGCCGCAGTCGCCAGTCCGGTGACCAGAAGACTTCCAAGAATTGATTTCAACATTTCGGCTTGCTCCTGTTTTTGAGGATGCAAGATTAATAGTAGCGAGTCGAAACTATTGCAAGTTTAATTTCGACTCGCTACATATTGAGAATGAGCGAAACAACTGAGACCCAGGTTATTCGAGATCTGATCGACAGATTGGCGAGGCTGAATGCCGCTGAGGATTGGAACGGACCACTAAACCCGTCGCAATTCGCTGCATTGTCGTATCTTGCGCGCGCAAACCGGTTCTCGCGAGCACCCTCGCATGTGGCTGATTACCTGATCACGACTCGCGGCACGGCATCTCAGACCCTGAAGGCGCTTGCCCGCAAGGACCTGATTATCGAGACCCGCTCAGAAACCGACAAACGCAGCATTCGCTATGACGTCACTCGCAACGGCACCGATGTTCTTCAGGACACGTCAGGGCTGACAGATGTGATAAACGATCTGGATGCGGACGTTTCCGAAGCGCTGGCCTCTTCTTTGAAAGCGCTCGTTCTTGCAATGCTGCAACGGCGCGACGGTCGTCCATTCGGCATTTGCAGAACCTGCAAACATTACCGGAATACCGATGCCGACGGTTTCTGCCAACTTCTCCAAGTCTCCCTGACCAAGTCAGAAAGTGCACAAATCTGCCATGAGCACGCTGAACTCTAGGACTTACAGTACATGACACAAACTGCGAAAATACTGGGCCTCTATCTCGGCAAACCTGAACACCGCTGGCAGGGAAAGGATCCCACCGCGATCCGAAAGGTTCTGACCAGCGGGCCGCTGCAGGTGACCAAAACCGGTATCACTGGAGATCAACAGGCAGATCTGGCGGTTCATGGCGGACCGGAGAAAGCCCTGCACATCTATCCTTCAGAACACTACGACAGCTGGCGAACCGATTTCCCCGAGAAGGCTGACATTTTTCGGGTTGGTGGATTTGGAGAGAACATTTCAAGCCAGGGTTTCACCGAACAGGATCTATGTGTCGGCGACGTGTTCACGGCTGGCTCCGCCCGTATCCAGATCTCGCAAGGACGCCAGCCCTGTTGGAAACTTAATCTGCACACCGGCAATCCTGCCCAGGCTGCAGCTTTTCAGAAATCTGGAAAAACGGGTTGGTACTTCAGGGTTCTGGAGGAAGGCCGCATGGAAGCCGGCGATGTGCTGACTTTGACAGATCGCCCTTGCCCCGACTGGAATCTTCGCCAAGTCATCCTGGCCAGATTCGATCCCAGGCTCGATCCTGACATCGCTGCCGCATTGTCCAGGCTGGATCAATTGGCCGAACCCTGGCGGACATCCTTTGCCAAAAAAGCCAATCGCGACTATGTCGAGGACACGTCGAGACGGTTGAAAGGTTAGGCTGGCAGGTCTGAATTGTCGGATCGACATCTGTCGAAGTCCCGGTTGCTCTTGCATCCTCGCGACATATCAGCTATACGCGCGCTCGCGCCTGCACCCCTGGAGGAGGCGCTTCTGGACCGATCCCGGACAACTCATGTCTCTTCAAGGCGCGGTGGTTCGCCGGTCCGTACCTATACACTCAAGGAGTTTTGCCATGGCTGCCAGCTATGAGCTGAAGGCGTCGGCACGGGACCGAGTGGGCAAGGGGGCCGCACGGGCACTGCGTCGCGAAGGCCTTCTTCCTGCCGTGATCTACGGCGACAAAAAACCGGCCCTGCCGATCACCATTCCGGTGAAAGAGACCACCCTCACCTTGCACAAAGGCGGTTTCACAGCACAGATCGGCATGATCGATGTTGACGGTGAAAAGCATCAGGTTATCGCGAAGGACTATCAGCTGCACCCGGTGCGCGATGACGTCCTGCACGTTGACTTCCTGCGTGTCGCCAAGGGTGCGACCCTGACCGTTGAAATTCCGGTTCACTTCCTTAATGAAGAAGACTGCCCGGGCCTCAAGAAGGGCGGCGTTCTGAACATCGTTCGCCACACTGTTGAGATGACCGTTCCGGCAGACTCCATTCCGGAAGCTCTGGAACTTGATCTGGCAAATGCCGAGCCGGGCGACAGCCTGCACATTTCCGCAGTTGCGCTGCCGGAAGGTTGCCTGCCGACCATCACCGATCGTGACTTCACAATTGCGACGATCGCTGCTCCGGCCGGTATGAAGGAAGAAGAAGACGATGCGGCTTCCGAAGAGGAAGCTGCAGCAGAAGAAGAACCCGCAAGCGAGTAAACTTCTGCTTCTTCTGGAATTTTGCAGGAGGCGGCCTCCGCCTCCTGTCCCCAGGCAGCCGCTAGCGGCTGCTTTTTCGTTTCAAGCATGATCTTGAAGGTGCGTCATGAAACTGATTGTCGGACTTGGCAATCCCGGGGCCAAATATTCCGGTCACCGGCACAATATCGGCTTCATGGCCGTTGACGAGATCCATCGCCGCCACTCTGGGTTCCAACCCTGGCGAGCCCGTTTTCAGGGCCAGGTGTCAGAGGGCCGCCTTGGCTCCGAAAAAGTCCTGCTGCTCAAACCATCGACTTATATGAATGAATCCGGTCGCTCGGTTGGCGAAGCCATGCGCTTTTACAAGATCGAACCGGAAGACATTGTCGTTCTTTATGACGAATTGGATCTGCCACCAGCCAAATTCCGGATGAAAAAGGGCGGTGGTCATGGCGGTCACAACGGTTTGCGGTCGATCACGGCTCATATCGGAGCAGACTACC
Source organism: Roseibium sp. (assembly GCF_025698965.1). Lineage (GTDB taxonomy): Bacteria > Pseudomonadota > Alphaproteobacteria > Rhizobiales > Stappiaceae > Roseibium. The sequence continues at coordinate 4,817 of NZ_JAILWL010000275.1, read as the reverse complement.
GCAGGCTCCGGCTCGGCATCGGCCACCCAGGCGACAAGAAACTGGTCTCGAACTACGTCCTCGGCGATTTTGCAAAGGCCGACCGCGACTGGCTGGAGCCGCTGCTTGCCGAGATCGCCGATCAGGCCGGCTATTTGGCCGAAGGCAAAGACAGCCAATTTGCCAACAAACTGACACTTGCCCTTGAACCGGAAAAGGCTCAACGGAAAATCCGGAACGGCGCCGGCAAGGAAGGCGCCCCCAAACCACAGGGGCAGAAGGATCAGGCTCCAAAGGGGCAAAGCCACATCCGTCAGGCACGGCAGCAACAGCCTGTCAACGTTCCCAAGTCAGGTCCAATGGCAGAGATGCTGAAAAGATTGCTTGGCGGAGGCAAGGACTGACAACCACAAACGTTTGGCAGGATCAATCGCCAAAGCCTTGACCTGCCAGCCACGCTCGGGCATGTAGCCCGGCAACAGTTTCAGACACCAACCGAAAGCGAACTCCCATGGGTTTCCAGTGCGGCATTGTCGGACTGCCGAATGTCGGCAAGTCCACGCTTTTCAACGCGCTCACCAAGACTGCTGCAGCCCAGGCTGCAAACTATCCGTTTTGCACGATCGAGCCGAACACCGGTGAAGTTGCGGTACCCGATCCCCGGCTCTATGCCATCCGCGAAGTTGCACAGTCTAAAGAAGTCATTCCGACACGTATCACCTTTGTTGACATTGCGGGTCTTGTTCGCGGTGCTTCCAAGGGAGAAGGGCTGGGCAATCAGTTCCTGGCGAACATTCGCGAAGTTGATGCCATTGCCCATGTCCTGCGCTGTTTTGAAGACGACGACATCACCCATGTGGATGGCGCGATCGATCCGCTGGCCGACGCCGAGACGGTGGAAACCGAACTCATGGTCGCCGACATGGAAAGCCTGGAGCGTCGCATCGCGCCTTTGAAGAAAAAGGCGACCACAGGCGACAAGGAAGCTAAAGCCGTCCTCCCCCTCATGGAAGCGGCCCTGGCTCTGCTGCAGGACGGCAAACCGGTCCGTATGCTGGATGTCGCTGACGCTGAAGAAGCCAAACTGCTGATGGGTTTGAATCTCCTGACGTCCAAACCGGTTCTCTATGTTTGCAATGTCGACGAAGCATCTGCAGCTGAAGGCAACGCACTGTCCCGGAAAGTTGAAGAAAGAGCCAGGCAGGAAGGCGCTTCTGCCGTCGTGATTTCCGCCGCTATCGAAGCGGAAATTTCTCAGCTCGACAACGAAGAACAGGCTGAATTCCTGGAAACGATCGGCCTCGAAGAACCCGGGCTGGATCGTCTGATCCGCGCCGGGTATGAGCTTCTCGACCTGATCACCTACTTCACCGCGGGTCCGAAGGAAACCCGAGCCTGGACCATCACGCAAGGTACCAAGGCCCCGGGAGCTGCCGGTGTCATTCACACCGATTTCGAACGCGGCTTCATCCGCGCGCAAACCATTGGCTATGATGACTATGTCACTCTCGGCGGTGAAAACGCCGCCAAGGACGCCGGCAAGGCGCGTGATGAAGGCAAGGAATATATCGTCAAGGACGGCGATGTCCTGCTCTTCAAGTTCAACACTTAGGCTGTAGATTCACCGCTTTCCCTTTCGACCATTGGGGACTAACCTGCTGGTTTCAAAAAAAGGGAGAGCGGTCTGATGAAAACCATTCTGCTGACCGGATTTGAAGCATTCGGCAACACACCGGTCAACCCGGCTGAACAGGTTGCCAGACGGCTCGATGGCGAATCCATCGATGGTGTCAGGATCGTCTCGCGGATCATTCCAAACACGTTTTTCGTTTGTATTGAAACCGTCAAGGAGGCACTGAACGAAACCGGGGCCGAAGACGTTGTCATGATGGGCGAATTCGGTGGCCGTGCCACCATCACCGTTGAGCGGATCGCGCAGAATTACAATGATTCAACGCGCTACGGTTTAAAGGACAACGCGGGTGTAACGCTCCAGGGCGAACCGACAGCCCCGGACGGGCCTTATGCCTACGAGAGCACCCTTCCCATGGTCGAAGCCATGCGCGAAGGTGGAATTCCAGCCGATATTTCCGACGCGGCCGGTACCTTTTGCTGCAATCACCTCTTTTACGGCATTCTGCACCATCTCACGGTAACGCAAAGTAGCGTTCGCGCCGGTTGGGTACATCTTCCGCACCTGCCGGAGGTCGCCGCATTGGAGGGCAATCTGGGAGCGCCGAGCATGTCTGTTGAAACAGCCTCCCATGGCCTGCGCCTGGCGCTTGCCGCGCTCATCATGCATCCGCAGGATATTGACCTGCCGATCTCCGGTCGTTTGCAGGTGTAGGAGACCGCAAACAAAAAAATGGCCCGGAACTGTCTCCGGGCCAGGATCCTTGCTTCTGAAACTCAGCGCTTGGCTGCATAGTAGGAGACGCGTCGTTCCAGATAGGCAAGCAGTTCCGATACCGTGAACGCCATTGCAAACAGCACCAGAAGCACGGCCCAGAAATGCGCCATCAGGAAGTTGTTGGCGTATAGCTCGAACAGTGCTCCAAACCCCACGATCGAGATCAGGAGCTGGCCAATGATTACACCCTTCACAGCCCGGATCACGCCGATGCGCACACCGCCCAGGATCTCCGGCAATGCCGCCCAGAAATAGATTTTGTAAAAGGCCTGCAACGGATTGGCTCCGTAGCTATGCGCCATCTCGACCAGCGACCTATTGATCTGCAGAACCCCTGCCCGTGCATTCAGGATGATGATCCAGATCGCAAATAGTGTCGTGGTAATGATGATCGATTTCATTCCGAAACCGAACAGCACCATCAGCACAGGCACAAGCGCAGTCAACGGCGCGCTCAGGAACATGTTCACCCAGGGTAGCAGCAACTCGTCTATCAGTCGGTTCTTGCCCATCAGGATACCAACAGGAATTCCGATCACGGTGGCAAAAAACACACCGGCTGCAAACGCATAGGCTGTCTCCGACAAGGCCTTCAGGAACGGCGTGGTACCTATCACCGAAAAAAGGGTCACCACGACTTCGGACAGAGGCGGAACGAAAAATGTCAGGCCCATCCGGCCGACAATTTCCCAAAGCAGCCCCCACAAGATGAGCGAAGACATTGCAGGCAGACGATAGCCATAAATTGTCATGTCGCTCTCCTATTCCACATAGCTTCGCAGGGAGGCCCAGATGCGGTCGACAATATCCAGGTATTCCGGATCTCGGCGAATGTTGTCGACGTTCTTGTTGCGAAGATTTGCCGGGCGGATAATCTCCGAAACACGGCTTGGACGCGGCAGCAGGATTGCGATCTGATCCGAGACATAGACCGCTTCTTCGATTGAGTGGGTCACGAAGATAAAGGTCTTGTTTTCGTTTTGAACCAGATTGAGAAGATCTTCCTGAAACTTGCGGCGGGTCTGCTCATCAACGGCTGAAAAGGGTTCGTCCATCAAAAGGACATCAGAATCCACCGAGAGTGCCCGAGCCAGACCGACACGCTGACGCATGCCGCCTGAAAGTTCGTGCGGATAGCTTTTCTCGAAGCCTGAAAGTCCAACTTCCGCAATGTACCTTTCCGCGATTGCTTCGCGTTCGGATTTGGCAACGCCGCGTAGTTCAAGACCAAACGCAACGTTGCGCAGCACATTTGCCCATGGCAGCAAGGCGAAATCCTGAAACACAAAGGCACGATCTGGACCCGGTCCGGTGACGGGTCTGCCATTGACCTCGATTTCTCCGGAAGTCGGCTTCAGCAGACCGGCAATGATCTTCAACAACGTTGTCTTGCCGCAACCTGACGGTCCCAGAAGCGATGTCAGCTGACCGCGCGGAAAAGACAATGTCATGTTCTTGAGCGCTTCAACATTGCCGTAGTTCTTGGTAACGCCTCGCGCGACAACCGCATTGTCGGCTCCCGGTGCATCAAAACTATCAACGGCTTCTTTAATCTGAGGCATAACCACGGACGTTTCCTTCAAAGAGATAGACTTCCAGCCGTTCCAGAAGGTTCAGGAACAAGACAGCGAGAAGGATGATTGAGAAGATCGCGGCATACATGGCCGGGTAATCCGCGATCGAGCGGCTATAAGTGATGATGTCACCGACACCGGTCGGCGTGATCTTGAGTTCGGCCAGAACGGCCCCGATAAATCCTGCCGAGATCCCAAGTCGCAGACCGCTGAAGATCACTGGCGAAGCGGCGGGAATGATTATTTTCAGGATGATCTCGATATCCGAGGCCAGGAAGGACCGGCCCATCTCCTTGATCGAAGACGGCGTATTTCTGACAGCACTGGCCGTATTGAGCACGATCACAGGCATGGCCATGATGCAGACCACGAAGACTTTCGATGTCAGCCCAATGCCATAAGCCATAACCAGCAGCGGAATCAGCGCGGCCAGAGGTGCTGATTGCATGACGATGAAAATCGGAGAGAACAACCAGTCGAATTTTTCGCTCAATCCGATCCACAGACCAAGGCCGATCCCGAAGACGGCCGAAATCGCAACACCCACAACCAGTGGCCGGAGAGTTTCGACATAAGCCTGGAACAACGTGCCGTCGCCCGCCATTCTGACCAGGGCCGACATGGATTCAAAGAAGGTTGGAAACGCATAGCTGACGGGGATCATGCCAGCGATCTGCCAGGCGCCGAACAGCAAGACGGCAGATAGGACTTTCAACCATAAGGAACGGTATTTCATAAGCCGGGGCCCTTTGAGTTACCAGAGCTCGGAATGGCCGCCGGGCAAGCCCGGCGACTATGGAGCCAGACTTATTTTGTCGCCGCATCAAGCGGTGCGAGATACCAGAAATCCTCTA
>NZ_JAILWL010000274.1 GCF_025698965.1 Roseibium sp. | reverse complement strand
CAATATGGGCTCAGTCATTTTCAACCTTGTCATCCCTGCGAAGGCAGGGATCCAGTATCCGCAGACGTCCGAAGCCAAAACCGAAACGACACGGCATACTGGGTCCCGGATCTGCGCTCATGCTTGTCCGGGATGACAATGAGAAAGAAGGCGGCCAGTAGCCACTTCTCCCCCATCCTACCAATGGACATTTTTCCAAGCTTTGTTAGAACAGCGCCGGAGTTTGCCGCCTTTGTCCTTTGAAGGGCTGGCTTTTGATTGCGTACAATTGTATACGCTTGACGAAATCCCGTTCGGGGGCGCAACAGCTGCCCTCTCCGACCACACTTCGAACGCTAGGAAATGTGAGAGTTATGGCCGACATCATCTATACAAAGGTCGACGAAGCACCGGAACTGGCCAGTGCCTCGTTCCTGCCGATCATCCGCGCCTTCACAAAGGCAGCAGGACTGACCATCGGAACAAGGGACATTTCTCTCGCAGGACGTATTCTGGCGAACTTCCCCGAATACCTGACTGATGAGCAGAAGCAGTCCGACGATCTGGCCGAGCTTGGCCAGATGGTCAAGCAGCCGGATGCCAATGTGATCAAGCTGCCGAACATTTCCGCGTCTCAGCCGCAGTTGAACGCCGCGATCGCGGAACTGCAGGCACAAGGGTACAAGTTGCCCGATTACCCGGCAGAACCGAAGACGGACGAAGAAAAAACCGTCAAGGCCAAATACGACGCCATCAAGGGGTCTGCGGTGAACCCGGTTCTTCGTGAAGGCAACTCCGACCGCCGTGCGCCGAAGGCCGTCAAGGAATACGCCAAGAAGAACCCGCACCGGATGGGTGCATGGTCCTCTTCCTCCAAGACCCACGTTTCCACCATGGGTGAGAACGACTTCCGCTCCAACGAGAAGTCGCTGACGGTACCGGCCGAATCCACCGGAACCGCAAAGATAGAATTCGACGCCAAAGGCGGCGACCTAACAGTCCTCAAGTCTGACTGGCCATTGGAAGAAGGCGACGTGATCGACGCCACCTACATGAGCGTCAAGGCACTGTCTGCATTCCTTGAAAAGGAAATCCAGGACGCAAAGGACCAGGGCATCCTGTTCTCGCTGCACCTGAAAGCAACGATGATGAAGGTCTCCGACCCGATTCTGTTCGGGCACTGCGTCAAGGCCTTCCTGAAGGATGTGTTTGCTAAGCATGCAACGACCTTCGCTGAACTCGGCGTCAATCCGGATCTCGGCCTCGGTGATCTTGAAGCCAAGGTTGCAACTCTTCCGGCTGGCAAAAGAGAAGAGGTTGAAGCCGATATCAAGGCAGCACTCGACAATGGCCCGGCCATGTACATGGTGAACTCCGACAAGGGCATCACCAACCTGCATGTTTCCTCTGACGTCATCATCGACGCTTCCATGCCCGCACTGATCCGGGCCGGCGGCAAGGGCTGGGGACCGGATGGCAACGAAGCCGACGCCAAATGCGTCATCCCGGACAGTTCCTACGCCGGCGTTTACTCCGCCGTCATCGATTTCTGCCGCGAAAATGGCGCACTGGATCCGTCGAAAATGGGCACCGTGCCGAATGTCGGCCTGATGGCCCAGAAGGCTGAGGAATACGGTTCCCACCCACAGACATTCAAGGCACCGGCTGACGGCACCATCCGTATCGTCGATGAAGCCGGCAATACGCTTCTCGAACACGAAGTGGAAGAGGGCGACATCTGGCGCGCCTGCCGCACCAAGGACGCACCGATCCGTGACTGGGTCAAACTGGGCGTCACCCGTTCGCGTCTCTCCGGCATGCCGGGGGTCTTCTGGCTGAATGAAAACCGCGCCCATGACGCCGAGCTGATCAAGAAGGTCAAGGCTTACCTGCCAGAACATGACACCACGGGTCTGGATCTTCAGATCATGGCGCCGGCAGACGCTGCAAAATACACAACCGAGCGCATTGCACGCGGAGAAGACACCATCTCCATCACCGGAAACGTTTTGCGTGACTACCTGACTGACCTCTACCCGATCCTGGAAGTCGGAACTTCGGCAAAAATGCTCTCCATCGTTCCGTTGATGAACGGTGGTGGCCTCTTCGAAACCGGTGCCGGTGGCTCGGCACCCAAGCACGTTCAGCAGTTGCAGGAAGAAAACTACCTGCGCTGGGACTCCCTTGGTGAGTTCTGCGCTCTCGGCGCATCGCTGGAGCACCTTGCCAATGCAAAAGGCAATACGAAGTCCCAGGTTCTGGCTGACGCGCTTGACCAGGCGATCGAAGGCCTGCTCGACAACGGCAAGTCTCCGGCACGCAAGGTCGGTGGTTTGGACAACCGTGGCAGCCACTTCTATATCGCCCTTTATTGGGCACAGGCCCTGGCAGCACAGGACCAGGACGCAGAGCTGAAAGCTCAGTTCACACCGATCGCAGAAGCACTTGCTTCCAACGAAGACAAGATCGTTGGTGAACTGAATGGTGTTCAGGGCTCTCCTGCGGACACCGGCGGTTACTACCATGCCCCGCAGAACAAGGTCGACGCCGTCATGCGCCCAAGCGCAACGTTGAACGGCATCATTGGTTGACCCTTTTCTTCAACTTGTGCTTGAAAAGGCGGCCTCGGCCGCCTTTTTTTTGTTGGCAATTCAAGCGATTCTGGAGACAGCAAGTGAATCTTGGACAGCGTAAATTTTCCAAAACCGTTACCAACGGCGCTCAAGAGGAGTTTGTCCTTGAAACGGCATCGGACGATCCAACTCATCTGCATTGGTGGGCGGAGACCTGTCTTATGTTTTATGCACTGAGCGAGGGTGACAGGTCGAGTTTGCGCGGCAGTATCAACCTCCTTGCCGAGGACAAAACTCCTGTCTTCATGACCGGCCTGACTTCTGTCACGAACGAACTTTATACGCGTCTCTCTTTCCTGGGTTTCACCGAAGAGGACCCGGACGGGGTTCCTGAGGAGCTCACAGAAATCCTGAAGGCCCATACGCTTACGGAGTATGGTCGAAAGCATCTGCCCGATTTCTACGGAGCGCAAACCGCTCAGATGGAACACCTTGGCGGCGACATCGACCCGATCCGTAAATTCACGGTGAAGTTTTCTCCATTGTGGGATCATCACGGCACGTTCCCCGTCGAAACGCTTATGATGCTGCGCCACTTTTTCTCCGATCCCAAACACGCTCTGGAGAACGATTTCACGGCAGATTCAGCCCGGCTGTTCGAATTGTATTCTCAATTGGACGTCGTTGAATTCTTTGAAAATGACACACTGGTAACGCCGACGTTCTTGGGCACAGTCAACATCCCGTTTCTTCTGGATATTCTGATCCACCAGAAAGGAGGGACCCGGTCACACTAGGTTTTGCGTGCGCCCCTGTGCGGTAAGAAACATAACACTGAATTGCTTTCTCCCGTCGGCGGCGACCAAAGCCAGATAAATTCTCGGCCCCAATTGCTAGCTGGGGTCCGCGGGTGTCATTGACCCAGTGCGTCTCATTTGCCCTGGTGTCAGGTCGAACTGTCGCTTGAACGCGCGGTTGAAGGCAGCTTCCGAATTGTAGCCAATGTTTTCGGCTATATCGATCAGCGGCAGGTCGGTGTCGCGCAGGTCCCGCCGGGCTTTCTCCATGCGCCAATGGGTGACATACGCAAGCGGCGTCATGCCGACGAGACCGGTAAACCGTTCTGCAAACACCGTGCGCGACATACCTGCCTCACGAGCCAGTGTTTCCACTGTCCACGGCCTTTCCGGTGCAAGGTGGATCTGTGACATGCTGCGCCCGAGTTTCGGATTGAGCACCGCGGCAAGACACCCCGCCCTGTCGCCCTCCCGATCGACAAAGGTACGAACAACCTGGATGAAGATGATCTCGGTCAGGCGATGAATGATCGCATCGGAACCCGGCATCGTCGCACTGACTTCGCTCGCCACGAAGCGCATCACTGTCTCCAGCCAATGTGCGTTCAGTGTTTGTGTGTTCGGCACGTGAATGACACTTGGAAGTGCCTCCAGGATCGGATGGACCGTCCCCTCCTCGAACTCGAAATGGCCGCAAAACAGCTTGCAGCTTTGTTCTTCCTCCGGACCGCCGAAATAAAGGGCACCTTCGCCTGTGTAGCCCGTCTGCTGCAGAACCTGATCGACGGACGTTGTCTCACGCCCAAGCTGGTCGCACAGAACATGCGCCGCACCGTGTGGAATGACGACCAGATCCCCCGTTGCCAGATAGATGGGTGTTTCGTGCCCCTCGACCGCCAGCCAGCAGGAACCGCGCATGGCCATGTGAAACCGCGCAACATTGCCGAAAGCCGGCACTCTTACCCCCCAGGGCGGTGAGAAATTCGTGTGAAAATAGATCGAGCCGCGCAGTTTCAGCGCATCGAGGATCTGACTCAAGGCATCGTATTGCATGCTGTCCCGCCATCGACAAAACCGATATTCGAGTTTTGCGGAGGCAGAACCCGATTTGCAAGTCTCACGGACGATCGATCAATTTTCAGGGACTTTCGTGCATGGATCACACGGCATGAAGAAAACATCTTTCTCCTCGAGAGGCGGATGCCTCCAATCAACCGTGTCAGAGGAGTTAGACCATGAACATACGTTTCGTTACGAAAACAATGCACGCCTATTTGGACTATCCGGTCGCTTTCGGTCTGATCGCGCTACCGATGCTACTCAATCTCGGTCAGTCATCCCCGCTCGCTTTTTGGCTCTCAGTCGTTACCGGGGTCGCCGCGCTGATCCTGACGATCCTGACCGATCATGAAACCGGCCTTATCCGCGTGCTGCCCTATTCGTTCCACCTGATCGTGGATTTTGCCGTCGGCGTCGTGTTCCTGGCTGCACCTTTTGCTCTCGGCTTTTCCGGTATCGACTTTGCTTATTACATCGTCAATGCCCTTGCAGTCCTGACCGTTGTTTCACTCCACAAACCGGAAATGACGGAAGCACAGGCCGCCTGAAACGACACAAAGCAATTGCGTCGCGCTCCAATGCGCGCCCCTGATCGACCTGAATACACCGGCCATCGGCCGGTGTTTTCGTAGAGCAACCATCCGGACGATCTACAAATTCTGGAGGTGTTTCGAACATGGAGAAAACGGCCAAGCGGACGCAAAGTACTGACGCTGGTTGCGAACCGGCCGTTTCCACCAAACACCAACGATGGAGTAGATCTATGACCCTGACGAAAACACTTCTAGCTGCCGCTCTCCTGAGCATGGCAAACATGTCCAGTCCGGCTTTTTCCGCGGACGAATACAACACCTCCAGCGGCCTGACGGCAGCCGGTGCACCGCTTGGTCTGCATGGCGTCGACCCCGTGGCATTTGTCAATCTGGGCAACCGTATTGACGGCAGCGCGCGTCATACTGCCGTCCACGACGGCGTTGCCTACTATTTTGCCACGGAAGAAGCGATGAATACGTTCTCAGCCGATCCGGCTGCCTATCTGCCGCAAAACGGCGGCTTTTGCACGTTTGGCGTTTCCGTCGGCAAGAAATTTGATGGCGATCCGCAATTTGCGGCGATTGTCGATGAGAGACTGTACCTCTTCTTGAACGAGGCGATCTTCCGTGAATTCCAAAAGGATGAGGCGGGAACCATCGCCAAGGCCAAGGAGAACTGGAAAAAGATCCGCGCCACAGCTGCAAGCGATCTCTAGGTCTCCTATAGCGCAATCAGGTCTCAGTTTTCATCTCCCCCGAGAGAAAATGAACCGGTGGCGACTGAACCAGGTGCGCAACTCTTGCGCACCTGTTGGCGTTCGAAGGAATTACAAGGACCACTACCTTGCAGCCATCCCTTTTACCACTAGGTAATTGATAACTGGGGGCTTCGTCCTCCAGACAGCACCGCATCTGGAGTTGGGAGGCATTTCATGAAATCCAAAGACCTGCACATAACAAATTCCTTCCCCGTGATCTTTTGGGCAAAGGACCTGGACGGGGTCTACATATTCGGAAACGACACGATCAACACATTTGCAGGAGGTTCGGTCATCGGCAAGAAGGACAGCGAGCTTCCTTGGGCTGACACGGCGGCCGCGCTTGTCGAGCACGACGACAAGGTCTACGCCTCTGGAAAACCCGGATACATGCATGAGCTGGTTCACAAATCGGCAAAAGGCGAAGCCACTTTGAATGTCTGCAAATGGCCGGGCGAGCTTGATGGTGTTCCCTGCACATTTGGGACTTCCTTCGTGATCGAGGATTAGAAACCCGTGGAAGAGAGGGAAACCGCTGATTTCAGGGAGGCCTTCAATTCGGTGCTCAAATCGATTGCCAATGAATTCTCCCTTGAAGGGCGAGCCGGCGCCGATCTTGCTGCCATGCGACTTCGGAATGCAGTTTCCAAGCCCTGTCGCAGCCGAATCTCTCAGTTGAAACCACTTTCCCTGCTGCAGGAAGTGTGCAACTTGCCCAACGCGGTCGAAATGGCCGACTTCGTTTTGGAATGCGCTCCTCTGCTAGACTGGGAACAGTGGGAAGGCAGAGGTCTGTCGAAAGATATTTCGAACCGGCTTTTCACAACGGAACTCCTGGGCCCCGACGGTCACATTCATGATAACCAGATCCGCGTCGGACTTCTGGTTTCTGAACCCTTCACCGATTACCCCGTCTCCAATCATTCTGGCGAAGAAACCTATTTCGTGATCTCAGGTGAGGCAGAGTGGGTTGTTGGCTCCGGAAACTACCAATGTTACCCACCTGGCTCGCTGATCCATCATCCATCCTGGGAAATACATGGCAGGCGAACGCTCTCGGAGCCATTTCTGGGCGCATGGCGTTGGAGTGGCGACCTGGATCTTTCGACCTTCTCGGTCAACGCCTGACCTCATCTCGAATTCATTCAGCGACCAGTTCAGTCACTAGCGGCAGAACCAACGTTATCTAGTTAAGAGAAGGGCGACTTACCAAGAGCCGCCCTTGAGTTGTCAGCAGGGAAAACTGATCTAGCTGCGGATGAAAGTCAGAACATCCTGATTGAACTGTTCAGCCTGAAGTTGGGCCAGGCCATGACCGCCACCTTCGTAGATCTTTAGCACCGAATCGGAGACAAACTCTGCAGCCCGGTGCGCAGATGCCTTGATAGGCACGATCTGGTCATCGTCACCGTGAACGATCAGGGTCGGCCGTTTGATGGCTTTCAGGTCGTCGGTATAGTCGACTTCAGAAAACTCATGGATACAGTCGTACTGCCCCTTGATGCCACCGGCCATGCCTTGAAGCCAGAAGCTTTCCTGTAGGCCTTCGTTGGTTTCCACGCTGTCTCGGTTGAAGCCATAGAACGGCACCGTCAGATCCTTGAAGAACTGCGAGCGGTTGTATGCCGTACCCTGACGAATGCTGTCAAAAACTTCCATTGGTGTGCCATGCGGGTTGTCGGTCGTTTGCAGCATCAACGGCGGAACTGCCCCGACAAGAACAACCTTGGCAATCCGGTCATTGCCGTGCCGTCCAACATAATGGGCGATTTCCCCGCCACCGGTCGAGTGTCCGATGAGAATCGCATCACGCAGATCCAGATGCTCGATCAACTCGGCCAGATCATCCGCATAGCGATCCATGTTGTTGCCGTCCCAGGGTTGGCTGGAGCGGCCGTGTCCCCGGCGATCATGCGCTATCACCCGGAACCCGTTATGACCGAAGAACAGCATCTGCGCGTCCCAGGCATCTGCTGACAACGGCCAGCCGTGGGAAAATACGATTGGCCGTCCCTTCCCCCAGTCCTTGTAGAAGAGTTCTGCGCCGTCTGATGTGGTGAATGTCGTCATTGTCAGGGTCTCCTGTTGCAAAAGGTCTTTGGCCACACCGATCTTGGGGGCCAGCATCATGCCGAACCCGATGACACCACCACCCATCAGCGTCTGGCGGCGGTTCATGTTCGGTCCGTCGATCTTGATTGTCATCGGATCATCTCCATTTACATCGCACACGATTTAATCGTTCGCGATTTAAATGGATGCACACGCCCAACTTGTCAATGCTTGCCAAGAAAAAAAATGCCGCTTAGGAACGGACTATGTCTGAAAACGCCAATACCAAGGATCGCGACACGCGCTCACCCGACGACGGAACTTCAGCACCTCACTCGGATCTGGATGATTTTTTGTGCTTCGCGGTTTATGAAGCCAATCTTGCGTTCAATCATCTCTACAGAAGTCTTCTGGAGGAGATTGGGCTGACTTACCCACAGTATCTGGTCATGACCCTACTCTGGCGGCAGAACGAACGAACCGTCAAGGAGATCGGTGAAGCTCTCAGCCTCGAATACAATACGCTGACGCCGATGATCAAACGTCTGGAAACAATGGGCCTTGTCACCCGCGTCCGTGATCGGGTCGACCAGCGCGTTGTCAAAGTTTCGCTGACAAAGGCGGGCTCCGACCTTGAAGAAAGGGCCAGACAGGTGCCTGAGTGTGTCGCCGAGGCATCCGGTCTTTCGCAAAAGGCATTCAACGATTTGAAGGCATCGCTCACCGAACTGCGATCAAACATCAGAAAAACCGAAACACACTAAGCTGTTCTGCGGACAAATTTACAAGTTATCGGCGGATCACTGGCCGCGTTCGAACATGAATGCCCGCCCCTCTCCCAAGCGCCAGATATCGTTTTTCGCCCAGGTGACATGATCGATAATGCGGCCGTCTGCGTCTTTCAGCATCAAGGTGCCGCCTTCATTAGCCAGTTTGATTGTCCCCAGACCTTTTCCGACCCCCCCCCCCCCCCCCCCCCCCCCCC
>NZ_JAILWL010000273.1 GCF_025698965.1 Roseibium sp. | reverse complement strand
CATCGTAATCGGCCTGGTTTCCGGGATGAGCCGGAAGAACTGCCGGCATGATCTTACGCCGGTGCCGGCCAAAGTGTTCCGTATTCATAAAGCCGCTGCTCCTTCATCACTGGCTTCACAAAAAAACTGGTTCTGAGAACTACATGCGCATGCGTTCCGCTTTCGGATCGAACAGCGGATCGGTAATTATGGTTGCCTTGCAACGTTCGCCGAGGATCTCGATTTCGAACGCACCCTTTGCGGTATCTGTTGCGAGGCTTGCCGGCACATAGCCCTGTGCCAGAGACTTCTCGACATAGTGGGCATAGCCACCGGAAGTGATCCAGCCGATCACCTCGCCTTTGTGCCAGATAGGTTCATCGCCCATGACATCGGCATCGGTTGCTTCGACAATGAAACTGACGCGCAGGCGTTTCGGACCCTGTTCAAATTCCGCCTGAGCGGCCTCCTTGCCGATGAAATTGCTCTTGTTCAGTTTCACGAACCGGCCGAGGCCGGCTTCAAACGGGCCGTAGATCGGTCGAAACTCGCGGAACCATGTGCCGAAGTTTTTCTCTAGGCGCATGGCGAGCAGGGCCCGCATGCCGAAATTCACGATGTTGAATTCCGCACCGGCTGTCATCAGCGCTTCATAGACCTGCCGTTCATATTCCGGTGCCATCCAGATCTCGTAGCCAAGGTCACCGGTATAGGTGATGCGGTTCACCTTGCAGGGGGCATTGGCGACATCCATTTCACGGAAATCCATAAAACGGAAGGCGTCGTTGGAAACATCCTCTCCCGTGATCTTTTGAAGTACGTTGCGCGCGTTGGGTCCGGCAATCGACAGACCGACCAGCCCGAGGTTGATTGCCCGAAGCGCTACTGATCCATCCTTCGGCAGATGCTTTTCGAACCAGCGCATATGATAGATCTCGGCCTGGGACGAACCGAACATGAAGAAGGTGTCTTCAGGCGCCCGGGCAATCGTGAAATCGCCGATCAGTTTGCCGTTTTCGTTCAGCATCGGCGTCAACACGATGCGGCCGATCTTCGGCATGGTGTTGGTCATGATGTTGGACAGATAAGCTTCCGCGCCCGGTCCGGAAATCTCGTATTTGGCGAAATTGGCAATTTCGGTAATACCGACACTTTCCCGTACTGCCCGGACTTCAGCACCAATCGGTTCAAAGTCGTTGGAACGGTGGAAAGAGATGATGTCCCTTGCTTCCGTGCCTTCCGGTGCGAACCAGAGCGGTGTCTCCAGACCCCAGCTGTCACCCATGACTGCGCCCTGGGCGAGCATCCTGTCATAAAGTGGTGTGGTCTGATGCGGGCGCCCTGCAGGAAGTTCTTCGTTGGGGAAGCGGATGCGGAAACGTCGGCGATAGTTTTCCTGAACTTTGGCATTGGTGTAGGAGAGCGTGGCCCAGTCGCCGTAGCGTGCAACATCCATGCCCCAGATGTCGTAACCCGGGTCGCCGTTGATCATCCAGTTGGCCAGCGTCAGACCAACGCCACCGCCCTGGCTGAACCCGGCCATGACACCGCAGGCAACCCAATAGTTCTGCAAGCCGCGCACCGGACCGACCAGCGGGTTGCCGTCAGGTGCGAAGGTGAAGGGACCGTTGATGATCTGCTTGATGCCTGCGTTTTGCAGGGCCGGGAAATGTTCAAAGCCGACTTCCAGTTCAGGCGCGATGCGATCCAGATCCGGTGCCAGCAGTTCGTGGCCGAAGTCCCAGGGGGTTGTGCGCGGGCTCCAGGGACGGCAATTCTGCTCATAGGTGCCAAGAAGCATGCCCTTGCCTTCCTGACGGGTATAGATCTCCCCGCCGAAATCGAGCACGCCGATCAGTTCCTTGCCGGTGGTCTCGTTATGGGCAACCACCTCGGGCATTTCATCGGTCAGCAGATACATATGCTCCATGGCAAGGATGGGCAGTTCGATGCCGACCATGCGTCCGCACTCGCGAGCCCACAAGCCACCGGCATTGACCACATGCTCAGCCCGGATCGTACCTTTGCTGGTAATGACGTCCCATGCGCCTTCAGGTGCCTGGACCAATTCCTCAACTTTGGTGTGGCGATAAACAGTGGCCCCATTCACCCGGGCGGCCTTGGCATAGGCATGGGTGGTGCCGGAAGGGTCCAGATGACCTTCGATCGGGTCCCAAAGCGCGCCGATGAAATGCTTCTCATCCAACATCGGAAACATGGTCTTGGCTTCCGCAACCGAGATCAGTTCCAGGTCCATTCCAAGATACCGTCCCTTGGCCTGGGCCAGGCGCAGAAAATCCATTCGCTCCGGCGTATCCGCCAGCATCACGCCTCCGGTCAGATGGAGGCTGCAGGACTGACCGGAGATTTCTTCCAGTTCCTTGTAGAGGTCGACCGTGTAGCTCTGCAGCTGGGCAACGTTGGGGTCGCCGTTCAGCGTGTGAAATCCACCTGCGGCGTGCCACGACGACCCGGATGTCAGTTCGTCCCGTTCAACCAGGGTGACGTCCTTCCAGCCGAGCTTGGTCAGATGGTAAAGAACGCTGCACCCGACAACACCACCACCAATGACAACAACCTGAGTGTGGGTCTTCATGAAATCTGCTCCGGAAATTTCCGCTCGCATCTGGCGGCTAGAATTTGATGTTTGAGAGTGGGAGGGGTTTAGAAGTCGGTCGGTGCGCCGCCCTCAGCCTTTCGCCTGTCGACAAAGGCGGCAATTTCCTCGTCGATTGCAGGGTCCAGCTGTGGGGCTTCATAAGCTTCCAGTGCTTTTTTGTAGAGCATGTTCGCCTTGTCGTAGGCGATGGGACTGCCTGCTTCCGCCCAGGTCTCGTAATTTCTCCAGTCGGAGACAATTGGCGGATAAAAAGCATCCTTGTACCGGGCCTGGGTGTGTTCTGTGCCGAAGAAATGTCCCGCCGGACCGACGTCGCGGATGGCATCCAGTGCAAGCGCCTCCTCCGAGACGTCGAGCGGTGTCAGGTATTCGGCGATCTTCTGCAGGAGATCGATATCGGTGATGAACTTTTCAAAACCCGCGCTGAGACCGCCTTCCAACCAACCGGCCGCATGTTTGATGATGTTGCCGCCGCCAGTGATCGCACCCCATTCCGACAGCGTCGTTTCGAGTGCTGCCTGATAGTCGACCGTGTTGGCGGCGCAAACGCCGGAGGAACGATAGGGCAGTCGATAGCGGCGGGCGAGCTGACCGCCGACGATGGCAGCTTTCATGTATTCCGGCGTGCCGAAGGCCGGTGCACCTGACTTCATGTCAACGTTGGATGTGAAGCCACCGTAAATAACCGGTGCGCCCGGACGGACGATCTGGGCAAAAGCCAGCCCAGCGAGGGCCTCGGCATTTTGCAGCGTCAATGCACCAGCAATGGTCACCGGCGCCATGGCGCCAGCCAGCGTGAATGGGGTTACGATGGAAACCTGACCGGCCTTTGCCATCTCGATCAGTCCCTGCAGCATCGGAGTGTCGAGCCGAAGCGGCGAGGATGTGTTGATTACCGTTGTGACGCAGGGCGTGTTGGCGAATTCCTCCGGCGTCAGGCCATTGGCGATACGTGTGAGTTCCAATCCGTCAAGGTTTCGTTCCTGGCCGAGCGAATAAATGTGGAACACCTTGTCGGTGAGACGGATCATGTCCGCAATACAGTCGAGGTGACGGATCGAGGCATGAATGTCGACCGGTTCGACCGGATAGCCCATGACGCAGTGAATGATATTGAAGAACTGGGCCAGTTTCAGGAAATTCCGATAATCCTGCTGGTTGCCCGGTCGTCGGCCCTGGTCGCGGTCAACGGCATTTGGCGCGCTGGCAACACTGGAGAAGGAAATGGCGTCACCGCCGATCTCAAGATCATGTGCGCGATTACGGGCTCGAATGGTGAATTCGCTCGGTGCTTTCGCAATCAGTTCTGCCACCATCGTGCGGTCCATACGCACCCGATCGTCTCCGGGTTTAACCTCTGCACCGGCGGACTTAAGCAATTGCCTTGCTTCCTCGTGCAGGAAATCGATGCCGATTTCCTCCAGCACTCGCATGGACGCATCGTGGATCGCTTCCAGCTCATCAGCTGAGACGGCTTCGATCGGCTTGTAAATATGGCGTGGCTGCCTGAACGGTTTTTGTGGGAACAGGTTGGGTGTCGCCCGTTCACCATCGCCTCTGCGCCGCCGTCCACGCCGGGCCGGAGCTGTTTCGCTCGAGGAAGATTGTTCGAATTCACCCGTCATCGGATCCGCCATGGTTGTGGTTTTCGGGCTGAAGTCCATCTTGTGGAGGTGCCCTTGGCGGCAGAGCCTGCAGTCTGCGCCTTGATATAGACTGTAGCGGAGAGTGCGATTTTTTCGGGCAGTCTCAGAACGACGGCAAGTGCTTCAACTCCGACATGACAGAGCCTGTGAAGGTCTCTGAGCTGTAAACTTGAAACTAGGGCTTGACGAATGAAGCCGTCGAAGCGATCAGAAATCGGGAGTTTGTACTCCATTGGCTTCAATGAGGAACGTGCGTGAGCGTCTATCAGTCGGATTCGGAACTGCTGGCTTTTCTGGAAACCTTGTTGCGTGTCGACGATTGGTCAACTGCGCGGTTGCGACCTTTGCCGGTCAATTACACCAGCCGTTTCTGGCGTCTGGATGTTCCAGGACGGGTTTACGTGATCAAGGAGTTTTTTCCGGGCAACGAAGACAATCCGCTCTATCCGACGCTGCCGGACCAGGAAGCCGATGCTTTGAATGTGCTGGCAAGGTTTAACCTGGCGCCGGAACTGGAAGCCTTTGCGACAAGTCCTGTCGGGACGCCGCTGCTCGTCTATGGATACGAACCACCGAAAACGGATGAGATCGAAGTTGGTGAGGCCGCTGATCTCATCGGGAGATTTGCAGCACTGAGCGAACCCGTCCCGGGACATCAGATCGTGCCGGCCGGCTTTCACGAGGTTCTGGAACGCGGTGACGAGATGCTGGCGGCAATTCCTGACAGCCGAAAGGCCGCCAATCTGAAACGCTTGCGACCGGAAGACGGCGCAGTCAGAAAACGCAAACTCGAGCGCTCTCTGGTGCATCGCAGTTTTTGCCTCGGCACCATTCAATCAACCGGCAACGGTGCACGCCTGATCGATTGGCAATATGCCGGTCTTGGAGATCCGGTTGAGGACGTCGCCTGTTTCGTCTCACCGGGCCTTGCAATCCTTTACGGCTTGCATCCGCTGGTCGCTCATGCGGAAGAAATGTTCCTGGAACACTATCCGGACAGGGACACGGTGAGCCGGTTCATGGAAGAACGCAGCGCCTATCACTGGCGGTTGGCAGCTTATTGCCTTTTGCGCAACGAAACACTGATGCATTCCAATGCTCCGGCTGCCCGGGCCTATGGCAGGGCCTTGGAAGAGGAAGTCGACCTTCTGCTGCGCTTGCGTGTGAAATAAACCATTCGACGTTGTCGGAGGTGCAATTGTCCCGTCACTCGGTCCTTTACGCAGAGCTGCAAAAAATGTTGCGGTAGCTATCCGCTAGCCGGAGTGAAACTTGAATTTCACTCCGGCTGACAAGAATTCTAGAGATATTTCAGAACCGTGCCCTCAGAAATGAAATCCAGACCGTTGGTTCGGCCTGACAAGGCCTCTGCGACGTGGTGGGCCGGTTCCAGATAGAGGTCATATGTGGAGTGATGGACAGGCAGGATTTTGCCGGGGTTGAGAGCGTCTGCAAACAAGGCCAGTTCTTCCGCTCCCATGCTGATCTTGCCCAAGGATCCGGTGGTGCCGACGCCGCCCAGATGCGGAATGAGTATTTCCGGGGCTCCAAGGGGCTGGAGCGCTTCAAGCACGGGTGAGGTCGGGAATGTGTCGCCGGTCCAGTAGAGCGATTTTCTGAAGTCACCTTGTTGGAAAATCAGCCAGTAGCCATTTCCGGGCCCTAGGATTTTCGCAATTACCGGGTTTTCGGAGTGGTCGGCTCTGATGGCTCGTAAGGAGATTGTGACATCTCCCTTCCTGATGACATGCTGATCGCCCCAGTTGAGGCCGGTGACATCTTCAAAGCCCTTTGACCTGAGCGTTTCAACATCGTGTGCCGGGGCAAGAATTGGAATGTCCTTGCGCAGGTCCTGCTCAGCCTTCTGGTCAAAGTGGTCTTCATGCATGTGACTCAGAATCACGCGGTCGACCTTGTCCAGGTCCAGGCCCTGGAAGGGGGTGAGCCTGCGATGAAACTTGATATTAGGTCCGGCAGCCAGCTCAAACATCTCGTTCGGGTCGCCCATCCTGAATGCCTGGTTGCCGTCCCCGAAACAGGGATCCGTCACCACAGTGAGATCACCACAGGACAAAAGTAATGTTGCCGCGCCGAGCCAGGTAATGCTCAATCCTGTCTCGGTGGCGTTTGTGTCGGCTCGCGCTCTTTCGAAGCCGGAAATGGTTGCTGGTGCCACTAGCGAGAAACCAGCTGCGGTCTTGATAAAACTACGTCGTTTCATAGGAATTTCTCACGAATTCGTTGCATTCAGTTCGAGAGGTAGATCCTTGTGATTGTTCGTAGTAGTAAGCTAAATATGATCACATTGAACGAAATTTTCAGACAATGACAAATCTTACTCATCTTGAAACGTTTGTTGAAGTTGCGATCCGGGGAAGTTTCGCGGCGGCCGCCCGGCATCAAAATCTGCCGAGGTCCACCGTAACAGCAAGGGTAAAAGCTCTGGAGACTGCGCTTGGCGTTGTCCTCTTTCAAAGAACGACCCGGCAGGTCCGTTTGACCGCCGAGGGAGAAGGTTATCTCGCGAAAGTGCAGCCGGCATTAGGCGTTCTGGAAGAGGCTGGTGAAGATCTGAAAGCTTCACAGACACCCTCAGGCCTTGTTCGCATGACAGTTCCGGTTGATCTGTCCTCCGTGCAGCTGGCCGAAGTGCTCGCCCGCTTCCAGGTGGATTATCCCTGCGTCGAACTTGAAGTGCATATCAGTGATCGGGTTGTCGATGTTATCGGCGAGCGCTTCGACGTCGCTCTTCGCGGAAATCGTGTTGAGGATGAGAACGTGATTATCCGCAAGGTCGGTGCAAGCCGGCAAATTGTTGTTGCGCGACCCGATGTAGCGGGATGTTGCGACGTGGAGAAACTGGCCCGTCTTGGTCGGGTGCTCGACAACGCAAAAGTGCTTGAAGAAACGTTTGGATTTCAAGTCGAACCTAGTGGTTTCAGGACCAGCAACAAACAACTTGCCAAACAGATTGTCTTGAGCAGCAATGTTGCTGCTGTCCTTCCGCGTGCGATTTGCGAAGGAGAACTTGAAACAGGAACTCTGTGCGAGATCGGTAGTAATCTCGTCCTGCCCGATCTTCCGCTTTTTGTTGTTCTGCCGTCAGCGCGATTCGTACCGAAGCGCGTGAGGTTGTTGGTGGATTATCTGGTGAAGTTTCTCGGATCATGAACATCCGGCCTCTTTCGTGCGCGTGACCTGACCTGATTGCATAAATGATGGCTGAGGTGCGTGCCTCAGATTGCATTCGTGTGTATACGAGGATTGAAGGACGTGACCATGTCAGTTATCACCGCCACACCTAGGACTAAATCGATTTGAGGAAGGCACGTTCATGAACTCTCAAGGCGCTGTTGCGGAAGTCGGTCTGATCGGCCTTGGCACAATGGGGGGCAATCTTGCACTCAATATTGCCGAGCATGGCTTCCAGATTGCGGTTTACAACCGGACGACGGAAAAAACCGATCAGTTCATGACCAAGGCTGGCGACTTTGCCGGAAACCTGGTGCCGACCAAGTCGTTGGAAGACTTCGTGGCGT
Organism: Roseibium sp.; assembly: GCF_025698965.1. Classification (GTDB taxonomy): domain Bacteria; phylum Pseudomonadota; class Alphaproteobacteria; order Rhizobiales; family Stappiaceae; genus Roseibium. The sequence goes on along the minus strand of NZ_JAILWL010000273.1, from coordinate 952 downwards.
CGATCAAATCGCCACGGGCCGTGATCCTGATGGTTCCCGCCGGTGAGGCGGTCGATGCGCAGATCGAAGCACTCCGCCCGTTGCTGGACGCAGATGACCTGATTATCGATGCCGGCAATGCCAACTACCACGACACGAATCGGCGTGCTGAAGAGGCTGCGGAAAAAGGCCCGCGTTTCATGGGGATCGGCGTTTCCGGTGGTGAGGAAGGTGCCCGGTTCGGACCTTCCATCATGGGCGGCGGAGCCAAGGATGCCTGGGATCAGGTCGGTCATATCCTGGAAGCGATTTCAGCCAAATATGATGGTGAACCCTGCGCAGCTTTTCTCGGTGACGCGGGCGCCGGCCATCTGGTCAAGACCGTTCACAACGGCATTGAATATGCCGACATGCAGATGATTGCCGAAGTCTATGGTGTCATGCGCGACGGCTTTGCAATGTCCGCCGACGAGATCGGTGATGTCTTTGAAAAATGGAATGGCGGGATTCTGCAATCCTATCTGATCGAGATTTCCGGCAAGGTGGCCAAGGCGGCGGACCCGGAAACCGGCAGGCCGATGTTGGATATCATTCTGGATCGCGCCGGCCAGAAGGGCACTGGACGCTGGACTGCCATCGAAGCGCTTATGCTTGGCACACCTGCCAGCGCAATTGAAGCCGCTGTCGCCGTGCGCAACATGTCGGCGCGTCTGGATGAGCGCAAGGCGGGTGAGGCGGAGTTCGGCGCCGCGCCAACCGAGATGGATCGGGAAGCGGTCACGATCGATGCGCTTGAGGCCGCACTCGTTGCAGGCAAGATCATCTGTTACGCACAAGGCTTTGGTCTGATCCTGGAAGCTGCGAAGCAATATGGCTGGGCGATGCCCTTGCCCGAGATCGCCAAAATCTGGCGCAATGGCTGCATCATCCGATCGTCCATGCTGAATGACATGTCGGCTGCGCTGGCAGACGA
>NZ_JAILWL010000272.1 GCF_025698965.1 Roseibium sp. | reverse complement strand
ATCACACGCCCATTGGCAAACAGCCTTGCAGACCGTTTCGAATTCCTGCTGGTCTACCGGATCCTGGCGGATGAGCTGCTGGACTTCAACGACCGCCGCATCCGACCGCTTCTGGGGGATCGCGTTTCCGACATTCTGCAGGATATGCTTGGCAACCGGCAGGACGAGACCATTCAGGCAATCGACGCTCTGAGGCTGCAATATCCCGAATATGCCGACGCACTCGAAAACCAGTTCCTGCGCAAGGCAGGAGCCCGGTTGGAAGAAACCGCCTACGACGAGGCAAAGGGGCAGATGCTGATCGGCACGGAACTGCATCTCGATCTGCTGAAAGACCTCGAACGCGTCAGAAAAGCCAGCTACGAGCGACCAAAACTGGACCTTGGCCTGAAGACAAGGGATCTGGTCAGTGCGCACCCGCTTTTCACCGACCTGCCCCGCAAGCAACAAAAAGCCATTCGCAGAACGATGCGACCACAATTCGCGACCCCGCGCGAAACATTGATCCGCAAGGGGGACCGCGGCGACGCAGCCTATTTCATTGCCTCAGGCGCTGTAGAGGTTCGCACACCGACACACAATGTCCGTCTGGGACGGGGCGATGTCTTTGGCGAGATCGCGTTGATGACCGGCGGGCGCCGTAGTGCGGATGTCGTCGCACTGGGCTATTGCCAGCTTCTGAGCCTCAGAGCACAGGACTTCAAGGACCTCATGGAACGACATCCGAACCTGCGAGACCATGTGGTTGAGCTGGCGGAAAAAAGACAGCTGATGAATACGGACAAGGCTGAACACGAGATCGAGGATCCCGTTGTGCCTCAGTTTACGGAGGAAGAGATTTCTGAAGAACAGCCAGATGTATCGGAGCAACCCACGTCGGATGATGGCGACGATGATGGAGCCGGAACGGACACGGTCAACGCCAAAACGAAAGAAACGGTTTCGGTTGAACTGGAGGTAACGGAGGAAATCCGCGTCACCGAAAAAACCAATGTTGAAGAAACCACGGCAACCGACGGCGATACGAACGAAGCCCCTGGGACCCCGGATGCAACTGAGTCAGAAAAGGGAACCACATCTGCCTGATGTGACCCCCTTTTTGATGCCCGGCATTCTTGACCCAACCGGCTTTCTCGACTTAGCCGGCCTTTTGAATTTCGACAGTATGCGGATAAGGAATTGATACTCCGCCAGCATCGAACGCTTCCTTGACCGATTTCAGCATGTGAAATTTCAGTTCCCAATAGTCGCCGGCGTCGCACCAGAGGCGAACTCCCAGATCGACTGAACTGTCACCCAGGTTGGTCACCCGTACCCAGGCTTCAGGATCCTTGTGCACTCGTTCATCGGCATTTGCGACATCCAGAATGATCTGGGTCGCCTTGTCGGCATCGTCGCCATAATCAATGCCGAAAGTCAGGTCGAGGCGACGCGTGGAGTGGGCTGAGAAATTGGTGATCACGGTTCCCCAGGCCTGACCGTTCGGCATGATGATCTGAACATTGTCCGGCGTCACCAATTCGGTGACGAAGATGTTGAGATCCTTCACTGTTCCGGAGGTGCCACCGATATCGATGAACTGACCGATCTTGTAAGGCCGAAAGATGATCAGCATGACTCCGGCGGCGATGTCGCTAAGCGTTCCCTGCAATGCAAGACCGATGGCCAACGTACCTGCGCCCAGAACGGCAACTAGACTGGTGGCCTCAATACCGAACAGCTGAAGGACAGCGATCAAGGTAACAAGCAACACCAGCCAGCGAACAATCGAGGCCGCGAATCCGCCAATCGTGTCGTCGATACGCGGATGACTGACAATCCTTTTCCTCACCAGCGAAGAACACAAACCGGCAAGAATCCAGCCGATTATCAGAACGACAATCGCTTTCGCCGCATTGATGACAAGCGGCATATAAGCGCTCATCTGATCCATTGTACCTTCCATGGGAACCCCTCCGTCCAGAACGAATAAACCCGCAATGCCCGGACCCTAGCAGCGGAGTTTTCCGCTGGCCAGCGTTGCGGCGGCAAAACCCGATAGCCAGCATTAACCGGGGCGGAAAGGAACCTCCGCCCCGAACACCATTAAGTATTCCGCTCCCGCCACTCCTGGAGGAAATGGACCATGTCCTCGTTGCCGCATCCTGAGATGAATTGCGGATAAAGGACGCTTCCGGCTTCCAGCAGCAGACGCGCGCACTCTATATGATCTGCATCAGGACGTTTGGGGGTGAATTCCGAACCGTGAAGGACTGTATCGAGCGCGTCCCCGCCGTAGTCGTTCTTGCGGGTCAGGTCGGGTTTCAGGGAAAGAAAAAAGGCCGTTTCCGGAACCAGACCGTTCCAGCCTGCAAGATGAAGCGGCGGCAAACCCATATAGTCGGTGCTGTCCGGATCCAGCCCGGCTTCCACAAGCGCTTTTAACTGTCCAAGCCGTCCAGGTTCAGACGCTATTCGGGTCAACAGGCTCTTGTCTTCATCGTTGAGTGTTTTGATATCCAATTGCCCAGGGCTTTCGACCCCGTCAGCACATGCTGAGAGAACTTGTTCGTTTTCAGACAATGGCGACATATGGCCTTGCACCTTGAGAAAATCAGCGACTGACCGATTGCCGTAAATCCGCGCAGTCGCGTATGCCGTGTGTCCCTTCCAGAAGGCATCGGGATCCGCTCCGTGCTTCAGGAGAAGCTCAATCACAGCGACTGACCTTCCGCGCCGTGCAGCCTGATGCAGGGAGGGAACCGAATCCATTGGCATCCCGCTCGGATGGTCCGGCACGGTGAGGTTGGGATTTGCACCGGCTTCCAGCAGCAAGCGCACCATCTCCAGATTTTCGAAATCCAGCGCACGCGGCAAAGCATTTGTTCCGTCCGGATTCGCACCATGTTTCAACAACAGCGCAAGGGCGCGGGTCTCGTTGAGTTCAGTGCTGTGATAGAGGCTTTCATCATCGTTAGGATCGGCCCCTTGTTCCAGAAACCACTTGCCCAGAGCGAAGTTGTCGGCGTGGCATAGAGCTCCGTACAATGCCGAGAGTTTGTGATCTGCTCCGGGTTCTGCTGGATAGCCGTCATTTACATCGGCGCCATTTGCAACCAGCAACTCGGCGATCGCAAGCATGGCGTCCGATTTTTCCGGACTGCGATGGATCTCCTTTGAAAACGCAAGATGCAGTAACGGTGAACGGACCCCTATGATACGTGCCGCCACCGCAGGGTCTTCCGCAATTGCGGATCTGACCGCAGAAAGATCATAGAGCGCTATTTGAAGACCCAGATTGGCGTTCTTCAACTCCGGATCGTCCTTGAGGAGTTTTTCGGTCACCCAATGCTGACCGAAGTAAAGCGCCATCTTCAGTCTTTCGGCGCGCTCTTCCCGGCTCATCGCAGCAGATTCAACGGTGAATTTCAGCTTGGGCCAACTCTCATGACCCGCCTCTCGGGCGATGACATGCAAAAAGTCCGCGTGTCTGAGCGGCCTGTTTTCAGGAACATGACCGGAGACGCGCGCAACCGCCTCGGTGTCCCCATTCGAATAGGCCTTTCGGAGCCTACGCGCAGCTTTCTTGAATTGTTCGAGATGTAGAGCGATGCCGTCCGACATGGCTTTTCTCCTGTATAAGGTGCCCGGGCGATCCGCTGTTGTCGGGCGCAGGTGAAAAACCGGCATATGTCGTCAGATGTCAGGGTGCTTGCGCTTTCCGCGGATCCGGCTGCCGCCCTCGTCGGCACCCGGAATCTGCAGGAACGGGCTTTGAAATGCAAGCCCGTTCCCAAAGGTTTCAGCTCTACTCAGGATTTGACAGGACCAAGATCGCACGGAGCCTCGCTGTCGTCCGGAACGAAGAAGTCCGGAGCGAGTGCCAGGCTGGGGTCGACCCGGTACCTGTCGAAATCGGTCACGCCGCGGCTGGCCAGGAAAGTGTCGTCAATCAGGAACTGACCTGTGAAATCACGCGACGGAGAGGTGAAGATTTCATAGGCCGCATCCGCCAGAATCTCAGGGGTCCGGCTCTGCTGGATCATCTTGTCGCCACCGATTATGTTTTTGATCGCAGCGGTGGCGATTGTTGTTCTTGGCCACAGCGCGTTCACGGCAACGCTCTTGGACCGCAATTCTCCTGCAAGGCCCAGAACAACAAGGCTCATGCCGTATTTTGCTATTGAATAGGGCGTGAAAGGTGCAAACCACTTTTCCTGCATGTCCAGTGGCGGCGATAGCATAAGGATGTGGGGATTTTCGGATTTGCTGAGGTGTTCGATCGCATGTTTTGAGCACGCCAGCGTGCCACGCGTGTTGATCTGGTGCATCAGGTCGAAACGCTTCATGTCCGTCTGTGTAAGTGGTGTCAGTTGAATGGCGCTGGCATTGTTGACGAGGATATCCAGGCCGCCAAAATGCGAGGCTGTCTGGTCGATGGCTGCCTTGACCGCATCATCGTCCCGGACATCCAGAACAATCGGCAGCGCCTTGCCACCTGCCGCCTCGATCTCTTCCGCGGCGCTGAAAATGGTTCCTTCAAGCTTCGGATGCGGTTCGGCTGTTTTTGCCGCCACGGCAACATTGGCTCCGTCCCGCGCGGCACGTAAGGCTATCGCCTTGCCGATCCCGCGCGAGGCTCCAGTGACGAAAAGTGTCTTGCCCTTCAGGGACATTTTGTTTCTCCTCCAAAAGGTCCGAGATCAGACGCTCGGCACTATGAGTTTGATTGATGATTGGTTTTCGCGACCGGTTCTAAAGATGCTCGGATCGACAGCTTAGCCAGCTAATCTTTCGACTTTTTCGTCATGAACGCTTGGAAGGCCGCGATGGTTTCGGGCGCACTCAGACGGCTTGCGAAAATCTTGATTTCCTCTTCGACACGGTCGGACAACTCCCGGGTATCGCCCCGTAGAAGCTTGCGGGAAAGAGCCATTGCCTCGGGCGGTTTTGAGGCAATTTCTCCAGCACATGCAAACGCTGTCGCATCGACATTGTCGGCGACGATTTCATTGACAAGTCCGGCTTGCAAAGCTTTTTCAGCTGAAAAGGCGTTGCCAAGACACAATAACTCAAAGGCCCGGGCATGGCCCATCAATTGCGGACCAAGAAGACTGGAGCCGGCTTCCGGCACCAGGCCCAGATCCACGAAAGGTGAGCGGATGAACGCGCGCGGACTTGCAAACACCATATCGCAATGCATGAGCATTGTGGTCCCGACACCAATGGCAATTCCGTCAACCGACGCCACCATGGGCTTTTGATTGCGAACAAGTGCACGCAGGAACCGTACCACCGGCGTTTCCGAAATGCCTGACTTGCCGGCATATTGCAGGAAATCGCCAATGTCGTTTCCGGCCGTGAAAATCTCTGGCTGGCCGCAGATCAGGTGACAGCGAATGGTGTCGTCATCGTTGCCGAGCTCCAACGCCTCCGCCAAATCGGAGTACATTGCTCCGGTCAGGGCGTTCTTCTTTTCAGGCCGGTCCAGACGCAGGATCTGGACGCCATTTTCCAGGCTTTTACGGATCATATTCGTTTCTCCAGTCAGGCCTGTTACGAGGCCAAGGCTTCAGCGTCGAACGCCTGAATGGCATCTGCGGACAACAGGATGTCCGACTTCAGTCCCGCGGTTTCGCCAAGTGTGGTCTCGCAGAAACTGCGGGCAAGCAGAGTGCGTTCGGCAAGACGTCCCGGAGTATCGGAAACCGAACGAAGTCCCCCCTTGGCGAGCAATGCTCCACCAAGCGCAAGACCAGCGAGGCGAAGGTAAGGTGTCGCGCCGGAAAGTGCGTCAGCGACACGTCCCTCGGCCTGTGCCTTCTGCATGTAGTCGGTCGCTTCTTCCAGATCCCGGATCGCAGCACGAAGACACTCGGCAGTGGCTCCGAATTCCAGCCGGTTGGACGCGGCAACCTCCTCTGCGATTGCCGCAAGTTCGGCGATAAAGCCCTTGACGTGTTCACCACCGGATAGCGGCAACTTGCGAAGGACCAGATCGATGGACTGAATACCGTTTGTCCCTTCATAGATCGGGGCAATTCTTGCATCGCGCAGATGCTGTGCCGCACCGGTTTCCTCGATATACCCCATGCCGCCATGGATCTGGACACCGAGTGAGGCGACCTCGACCCCGAAATCGGTCGACAGAGCTTTGGCAATCGGTGTCAGGAAGCTGGCGCGCTCGCTCCAGAACTTTTTCGCGTCGGCCTCGTCTGAAACGTCTGCCATATCGATGGCGTGTGCGCAGGCATAACAGATTGCGCGCGCGACCTGGGTTCTGGACTTCATGCCAAGTAACATGCGCTTGATATCCGGGTGACGGGCAATCGGGCTCATGCCTTCACTCGTGTCTCCCGGTGCCCTGCCCTGCTTGCGCTCCAAAGCGTAATTCAGCGCGTGCTGGTAGGACCGTTCCGCAACGCCAAGACCCTGAATTCCGACTGCGAGGCGCGCATTGTTCATCATCGTGAACATGCAGGCGAGACCACGATTTTCTTCACCGACCAGCCAGCCGACTGCACCTTCTTCGTCACCGTAGACCATGGTGCATGTCGGAGATCCGTGAATGCCCATTTTGTGCTCGACACCGGCAACGCGTACATCATTGCGGGCACCAAGGGAGCCGTCCTCATTGACCAGGAATTTTGGTACCAGAAACAGGGAAATCCCCTTCGTTCCCGGAGGTGCATCAGGCAGACGCGCCAGGACCATGTGAACGATATTGTCAGTCAGGTCATGGTCACCGTAAGTGATGAAAATCTTCTGACCATAAATACGGTAGGTGCCGTCGCCGTTCCGCTCTGCCTTGGCTCTCAATGCATTGAGATCGGAACCTGCCTGAGGTTCGGTGAGATTCATTGTCCCCATCCATTCACCGGAGACGAGCTTTTCAAGATATCTGGCCTTCAGCTCTTCTGAAGCATGCTTTTCCATGGCTTCGATCGCACCGATTGTCAGGGTCGGGCCGATGGCAAAGGCCATTGATCCGGAATTCCACATCTCCAGTGCAGCCGCGGACAACATCTGCGGCAGTCCTTGCCCGCCGGATTCCGGATTTGCGGACAAGCCGTTCCATCCACCCTCGATCCAGGCATGATAAAGCTCACGCCAGCCGGGAGGCGTTGCGACCTTACCATTTTCAAGTGGTGTGCCGTGGCTGTCGGCGACGCTGTTAAGCGGTGCAATTTCCTCTGCCGCAAACCGGCCGGCTTCGTTCAGGATCGCATCTACCAGATCGTCACCCAGCTCCGCATGGCGCGCACTGGTTTGCAGATCACCAAGTCCACAGACCTGTTTCAAAGTGAAGGCAATCTCGTCGACAGGGGCACGATACATTCAGTTCCTCCCAAGAACCGGCCAGCGTCTGATCGGCCGGCTGTTTAAGGTTTTCGCTGTTCAAAGCTTGACGGAAGCTGGACTAGTCCGCAAAAGGCGCATGTGACAACGGTTTGACAGGACAATAGACCTGTTGACGTTAACGTCAACCCGTATCGCAGCGGCAGGTGGTAGTCTTTTTGGCCAATGCCTCGCGGGCAGCTCGTGAGAGACCAGCAAAAATGCAGCGTTGGACGCTCGACCTTGATACCCTGGATTGGCAGGCTTCCGCCGAAGCACAAGCAGCTTGTGTGGCACTTTTAAATGGAGAGTTGGCAGCCGTGCCGACAGAGACCGTTTATGGGTTGGCTGCGGATGCCACCAACAGTGTCGCCTGTGCAAAAATATTCGAAGCGAAGGGCCGGCCGCAATTCAATCCACTGATCTCGCATGTTGCTTCCGCGGAAGCAGCGATCGAGTATGGTGTTTTCGACGAGCGCGCTCGCAAACTGGCTGACGCTTTCTGGCCGGGACCTCTGACACTCGTCGTGCCTAAAAGACCCTCGTCTCCTATTTCGGAACTGGCAAGCGCGGGTCTCGATTCCGTTGCCCTCCGGGTACCGGACGGCCCCGTCATGAGATTTCTGTCCGAAAAGACCGGCCGCCCGCTGGCAGCGCCAAGCGCCAACCGTTCGGGAAAAATCAGCCCCACCCGCGCCGACGACGTCATTGCCGATCTCGGATCCTCGATAAGCTTCATCATTGACACCGGACCGTGTGCCGTCGGAATTGAATCCACTATCGTTGGTTTGACAGACGAAACACCGCGATTATTGCGTCCAGGCGGATTACCGCGCGAAGACATTGAAGAGGTCCTGGGCGAGAAACTGTCTGGTGCCCCAGCGAATATGCGAGCGGACGCGCCATCGGCCCCGGGCATGCTGTCTTCACATTATGCACCGGATGCAGCAATGATCCTGAACGCTCGGGAGGCAAGTTCCGCAGATGCATTGCTGTCATTCGGGCCCGATCAGATTCCCGGAGCCGAACAGGCATTCGCTGAATTCAACCTGAGCCCCTCCGGCGATCTCGTCGAAGCGGCGGCCAATCTGTTTCAGGCCATGCGCATCCTCGATTCCAGTGGCGCAAATGCGATCCGGGTCCAGTTTATCCCCAACTTTGGACTTGGTGAGGCCATAAATGACCGGCTGCGCCGCGCCGCGGCCCCTCGCAGCTGACCCTTCCGGCACAAATCGCTCCGGTTGCAATGGCACTTGCCGGTGCAATCGTTTTTCGGAAAAATTCAGTAGCGCCACAAAAGCCTTAAAAATCAGCATCTCGCGGCAAGACCTTATTTCGACAAATGAGCTATAAACGCCTTAAGTTAATCTGAAATATCCTGCATTTCCAATATAGCAGATAAACAAGATTACAGTTTATTTAATCAGTATGTTTCAGCAAATTACACAATAAGTGACTGCCAGG
>NZ_JAILWL010000271.1 GCF_025698965.1 Roseibium sp. | reverse complement strand
TTTGGGTGGCCTCGACCGACTACTGGGAAGACCAGCGCCTCGGACAGGAAATCATCAAGACCAATGTCGACAGCTATCGCAAGCTGCGCAATACGCTACGCTGGATGCTCGGCTCGCTTGCCCATGCAACAGGTGAAGAGGTCGCCATGGCAGACATGCCGGAGCTGGAGCGACTGATGCTGCACAGGCTGGCCGAGCTCGATGTCATGATCCGCGAAGCCTATTGGGAGTTCGACTACAAGAAGGTCTTCCATCAGCTCTTCACTTTCATGACCGTTGAGCTTTCAGCCTTCTATTTCGACATCCGCAAGGATGCGCTTTATTGCGACGCAGATACGTCCACGCGCCGGAAGGCATCCCTTTATGTGATCGACAAGCTGTTCAACTGCCTGGTCACATGGATGGCGCCCATGCTGCCGTTTACAATGGATGAAACCTGGGTGTCCCGCTATGGTGAAGACACTTCGGTTCATCTGGAGCAGTTTCCGTCCGTCCCGGGCGAATGGAAGGACGACACGCTTGCGGCCAAGTGGGCGAAGATCAAGACCGTGCGCCGCGTCGTGACCGGTGCCCTGGAGATCGAGCGCCGGGAGAAAAGGATCGGATCCTCGCTTGAAGCACATCCGATCGTGCATGTCACAGATCCGGATCTGATGGCTGCGCTCGAAGGCAAGGACATGGCCGACATCGCGATCACCAGCCAGCTCACACTCACGGCAGACGCCGCTCCGGAAGGTGCCTTCACCCTTGACGACACCAAAGGTGTCGCCGTGGTGCCGGCGCTTGCGGAAGGCAAAAAATGCGCACGATCCTGGAAGATACTGCCGGAAGTCGGGACCGATCCTGAATATCCGGATGTCACGTTGCGCGACGCGGCGGCCTTGCGCGAATGGGATGCCGCTCACGCGGCTGCCTGATTGGCAAAGGAATTGGTTCAAAATGCACGAGCAGGAAAATACGGCTGAACTGATTGCCAAACGACCCCTCTTCTGGGGTCGTTTGAGCCCGGCCGTGCTTCTGCTCGCGCTGATTTGCGTGGCGATCGATCAGGGCAGCAAACTCTGGCTTGTCTACGGCTTTGACCTGGGAACAAACGGTCCGGTTCAGCTGTTGCCGATTCTCGACATCGTTCTGGTATGGAATCGCGGCATCTCCTACGGCCTCTTTCAGCAAAACAGCGATCTGGGACGCTGGTTACTGGCCACACTGACTGTCGTCATCACCATTGGCCTGTGGATCTGGTCGGCCAGATCGGAATCGAAACTGGTTGCGGTTGCGCTCGCCCTCGTGATCGGTGGAGCGGTCGGCAACGGCATCGACCGGCTGGCGTTCGGCGCTGTTGTCGATTTCGTCTATTTTCACGTCGGCTCCTTCTCCTGGTACGTCTTCAACCTCGCAGATGTGTGGATCGTTGCAGGTGTGGCCGGTCTCCTGTATGACAGTTTCAGAAATGGTCCTAATTCAGCCGCAAAATAGCGGTTTAAGGCTGGACTGACGGATTGCGGGTGACGATTCGCCGGCATTTTCAAAAAGCAATTGAGGAGTCTGCTGTGGTGCGGACGATTGTAGGCTGGGTAAAGAATTCTGCGGTGCTGGCGCTTTTGGCCGGTCTGGCCGCCTGTCAGGCTGCGGATGGAACCAACCAGGCGCCGGATGTTGCCCTTGTCAATTCCGTAATGAAGGGCCTCGGTGCGGTCGATCCGAACGAAAAGCCGATCGAATACAAACCGCGTGCACCGCTGGCCATGCCTTCAGAACCGGCAAAACTTCCTGAGCCGGAGACTAGCGTTGCCGGTGTCAATTCCGAAAACTGGCCCAAGCAACAGGAAAACCCGCAATATAAGGAGCTGAAAGAGCTCTATGCCGGTTCCGGCCGCATGCAAAGCGAGCCGTTGACGCCAGAGCAAATGCGCGGTTTCCGCATCACCGGAGTTACCGGGTCTCGCGACCTCGCGGCCGAGCGCCGGGACAACGAAATTACAGAGGGCTCGACGCTGACTCGCGCCGAGCAGAATGAAGAGTGGGAACGCCTGCAGAAACTGAAGGCACAGCAGGCCGGACTTGATGAAAACGGACTGACGACACGCCGGTACCTGACGGAGCCGCCCTCCGGTTACAGTACGCCATCGCCGGATGCACCGATGCCTGATGTCGTTGCCAAGGGCAAGCGGAAGCCGACCAATTACGATCAGTACGATTCCGCACCACTCGATCCAAGGTGTCTCGAAGGTCAATCTCAGTATTGTAACTAGTGAATTGGCGGCTCGGCCGCCTATGACAAAAATGTAATGAGACCTTCGGGCCTGGCTTCCTATATGGAAGAAAGGGTCCGGAGGTCTTTTTACTTTTCAGGACCAGAAGCGGGAGTTGCACGTGAACCCACCCAAGATACTGTGTCAAAGTTTTACCCCATCCATCCTCAGGCATTCAGCCAGTTTGCTGCTGTTGCCTGCGTTTCTCCTCGGAACAACCGCCTTATTGCCATTAGAGGCCGCCAAAGCAGAAGCTGTTGTCACCAACGAGATCGTTATTGCTCCAAATCTTGAAAGCTTCACACTTGATAACGGGCTTCAGGTCGTGGTCATCCCGGACCGTCGTGCCCCGGTTGTCACGCATATGATCTGGTACAAGGTCGGATCAGCGGATGAACCGGAGGGTCAGTCCGGTGTTGCCCATTTTCTCGAGCATCTCATGTTCAAAGGCACCAGCAACTATCCGGATGGCGCCTTTTCAAGAATGATCGCTGCACGGGGTGGTCAGGAGAATGCCTTCACGAGTACCGATTACACGGCTTATTTCCAGCGGGTTGCCAAAGAACATCTACCACTGATGATGAAGCTGGAAGCCGACCGGATGGAAAACCTGACCCTGACCGATGAGGTTGTGGCTCCGGAACGGAACGTCGTGCTTGAAGAACGACGTTCACGGGTCGACAACGATCCCGGCTCGAGGCTCCGCGAGGCGCTGAATGCCATTACATTTGTCAATCACCCCTACGGGTCACCTGTTATCGGCTGGCAAAGCGAAATCGAGGCGTTGAACAAGGACTCCGCCATCGCTTTTTACGATCGTTTCTACACACCCAACAATGCTGTCGTCGTGATCGCCGGAGATGTCGATGTGGGCACCGTCCGGCAGCTCGCGGCGGAAACCTATGGCACAGTCGCCAGGCGCGCCGAGCCGGGTCCGCGTATCCGGCCGACAGAACCGCCCCTGTCAGGGGAACGGCGGATCGCCGTTTCCGATCCGCGTGTGCGCCAGGAAACAATCTCCCAGACGTGGGTCGTGCCGAGCCAATCGACCGGTATCGAGCAAACGCCAGAGGCGCTTGACGTGCTTGCCTATATTCTCGGAGAAGGTCCTTCGAGCCGCCTGCACAAGTCACTGGTCCTGGATCAGGAGGCCGCAATCGGCGCTGGCGCATACTACCAAGGCAGAGCTCTGGACAATGGCCGGTTCGGGCTCTACGCGGCGCCCCGCCCCGGTTACACGCTTGAAGATATGGAACGGCTGATCGGCATCGAACTTCAGAAAGTGCTGGATGCCGGCGTCAGTGAGGAGGAAGTCGAACGCGCGCAAAACAGCATGATTGCAAGTGCGATCTATGCTCAGGACAGTCAATCGGGTCTGGCACGTCTCTTCGGTGGCGCCTTGACGACAGGACAGACGATTGAAGGGGTCCAGACCTGGCCTTCCCAGGTGAAAGCCGTAACGCCTGAAGACGTCGTGAGCGCGGCCCGCAGCTACCTGACCGGCCTACCGGTGATCGGAGAGTTGCGGATGGATATTCCGACCGACCCGGCAGCCTCCCTCACCGAGACGTCCGAGCTCAAGGACAGGTCCTGATCCATGGCACATATAAGACCAATCCGGGAATTCCTTCCCGTAACCGTTCTGGCCTTCGTTGCCGTTGTCGGATTCAGTCGTCTGGCGCAGGCGGTGGAAGTCCAGAAAGTTGTCAGCCCGCAAGGTATTGAAGCCTGGTTGGTGGAAGACCACACTGTTCCGATCATCGCAATGAATTTCTCCTTTGAAGGTGGCTCGGCACAGGACCCGAACGGCAAGGAGGGGGTCACACGCCTGCTTGCCGCAACCCTTGATGAAGGCGCCGGTGATCTTGTTTCTGAAGATTTTCAGGCGCGGCTGGAAGAGTTGGCTGTCAGTATCAGCTTCAGCACGGGCAAAGACAGATTCTACGGCAGCTTGCGCACCCTGACGCCAACCTTGAACGAAGCCGTTGATCTTCTGGCCAGTGCCGTGAATGAACCGCGATTTGACGATACGCCCGTCGAACGCATGAAAACACAGTTGACTACCCAGGCAAGGCGCAACCAAAGCAGCCCTGACGCCATAGCCGGACGGTCCCTGGCCAATGCGATGTTCGGGAAACATCCCTATGCCCGTCCGACAATCGGCACCGCCGAAACACTTGAAGGTCTCACACCGTATGATATCCGCGCCCAGTACGAAAAACTGCTGGCAAAGAACGACCTGACCATTGGTGTGGTTGGAGCTATCAGCGCGGACCAGCTCAAACCGATTCTGGATGAGGTTTTCGCACCTCTGCCTCAAAACGGCGACCTCGTTGCCATTGCCGATCTGGCTCCCGAATTCGGCAGCGAGATCCACCAGGAACTTGCCGTGCCTCAAACAACAATCCTGCTCGGCCTGCCAGGCATTACCCGTGACGATCCCGACTACCAGGCCGCTTATGTGATGAACCACATTCTCGGCGGTGGCACCTTCACTTCGTGGATGTATGAAGAAGTGCGCGAAAAGCGTGGCTTGTCGTACGGCGCAAGCACGTCGCTCTCACCGTATCGGCATACCGGTCTTCTGATCGGTTCCGCGTCAACAAAAGCAGAGCGATCGGAGGAAACCGTCGCGGTCATGCTTGATCAAATTCACCGCATGGCATCGAAAGGCCCGACGGAAGAAGAGCTGAAATCCGCCAAGCAATTCATCACCGGTTCTTACCCGCTTCGTTTCGACAGTTCCGGCAAGATTGCCCGGCAGTTGGTGGCCCTGCAGAATGCTGATCTCGGAATCGATTATTTTGAACGGCGGAACAGTGAAATCGACGCAGTGACGCTGGATGACGTGCAACGGGTCGCCAAGCGGCTGCTTGCGGAGAAAAAACCAACCATTGTCACGGTCGGCCCTAAACAGGGTTAGAAACCGCACATTTTAAATGGTGAAGTTAAGCAGCGGCGGGTCTTCAACCTGCCGCTGTTTTTCTAGGTCCTGGCGCAGGAGTGCCTTGCAGCACTTCTGCCCTGACCGGCCGTGGTGGTGAGAACAGATTTCCCTGGGCCAGTCTGACGTCGTAATCCAGCAGCTCAAGAACCTGAGACTCGGTTTCCACGTGATCCGTGATCAGCTCCATGCCATATCGGTGCAGAAGATCGCCAAAATCAGACGGGTGAATATGCCCGTGATTGGCTTCGCGGCGTCCAATCAGATAATCCGCATGCAGCTTGCCGTACTTGAACCCGCGACCGGCCAGCGAATTGAAATCCATCTTCATGTCGGAGATCTGGTCGATGGAGAAACGGAAGCCGACATCGTAGAGCGCGCTCAGGCTTTCCAGTTCCATCGCTCCCATCTCGGCAACGTCGCCTTGCGAGAATTCAAATACCAGGACATCTGCAAAATTCTGGTTGGCTTTCACGAACTCCAGAAAACCGGGAAAGAAAGTCTCATCCACAAGGGACAAGGAAGAAATGTTGCAGAACAGAACGGCATTCCGGTTGCGGGAGGTCAAACGGCGGATAACCTGAATGGACCGGAACAGCAGCAAATTGTCGATCCGGGCGATCTGCCCGGACTGAACGGCTTCAGGCAGGAAAACCGAAGCCTCAACCGCGTTGCCGTTTGCGTCGCGAAGGCGTGTGAATGCCTCGTAGTATTTCACCTGTCGCTGCGGCAGCGTCACGATCGGCTGCAGGTGAAGCTCAACCCGGTTGGCGTTGAGTGCAGAGGTAATGAGTTCCCGCATGGCCATGTCCGGCGGCCGCGTGTCGGACCTCATCACCGACTGCTCCTGAGGCGACCTGACCGGAGGGGCCGGGTGCGCGGTGGCTCCGGAGGCCTGTGAGCCGTTCTGGGGATAGCCTATGTCGTCCGACTGTCGCGGCGCATGTACACCATATCTGTTGTCCCAGCTGTCCATATCACGACGTGTACCAGAATCTGCCTGATAGGGAGCACCGTTGGCAGGTGGTTCAGCTTGGTAGGACTGCGAGTGTTGCAAGGGAGACGGCTGCGCGGGCGGTTGCTGTGCGGTCCCATGGTCCGGAGCAGCCGGATATGCGCCCCTAGGACCTTGGACATATCCCTGAACCTGTTGAGGCGCCTGAGGATGGTGCGGCAGCCCTGGAGCATGCGGAGGCGGCGCCAATGCCTGTTGGTCTTCTACCCTCGTCTCCAGGTCGGACATGGCTTCGGCCATCTGTTTGACCAGGGTCCCCAGAACTTCCACTTCCGCAAACAAGGGATCAATTTCGGCTCTGGTGCGGCGGGGCATGGTGTGCTCCATACCCGTGAGACGCCCTTCAAGATTACCGACATCCTCGTCAAGGTCGGTCATTCGATCTTCTAGCCGGTCGACGGCTTCGCTGACGGCCCCACGATCACGCGCGCGGCCGATCAGAAGGTGAATGAGGATCATCGTGCACATGAGGGCAAGCGACAGCGAGACCGCCTCGCCAAATGGACGGCCAAACTGGAAGATGAGCACTGTCGCAGACGACAGCGCTATCACACCCATGCATATTGCTACAAAAATGGTCCCTGTACGGCCCATGGTCTCTGAATGTTCCGACCCGAATCAAAAGTTACCGGTTAATCATGCCTTAAGAAACTGCTGCCTCCGAATCCACAACCGGCATTCCGACGATGAAACCGTGACTTGTCCCCGACTATGCGCCTTTCGACGTAAAAAATCTGCGTTTCGCGATGCCATTGCTCTCACACCGTCAACACAAAGGCAATTCCAGTACACATTGGTCCACAATGTAGCAGTCTCCTTACCTTTTTGGCTTTGCAATCAATTGGGACTTCGGTAAACTTACTGAAGGGAAAATTGTCGTGGTGCATTTGAAGTAACCTCTGAGAGGGGACTGGTATGCATGCTGCCGAACAGGTTTCCAAACGCCCTTTGCCGCGCACCGCAAAGCGCCGATCTTCAGATCTTTTCTCACCACCCCGAAGACCCGACAGCCAAGAGATCGGACATCACACCGCACGTGACGCGGACGCCGGCCCAGCCTGCGAAGAACCTGTTTCTGAAGAGCAGATCAGAGCCGCGCTCGATAATGCTCTCAACAGTCCCGAATTCCAATCGGCGCCGCAACTACGGGCGTTTCTGAATTTTGTAGTTCAGGCCGCTTTGAACAAAAATCGCCAGAAAATAAAGGGATACACGATTGCAATCGAAGCATTGGGGCGCCCTGAAGACTTCAATCCGGTCACCGACCCTATCGTGCGGGTAGAAGCTGCCCGGCTACGCAGACGGTTGGCCAAATTCTATGACGGGTCGGGCGGGTCCGAACCGGTTCGCATCACCATTCCAAGGGGAAGTTACGCCCCAAAATTCAACAATGTGGAGCCGGTTTCCATCTTCGAGCCGACAGGTACTCCTCTTCCGGGGGGCAAGCCCGAGACGGCAGACAAAACTCTACCACCGAAACAGTTCAGAGGTTTCTTTGGTCCGCTTCGCGACGAGGAAGACGACGCTGCAACCATGTTCGACGGGGTCCCTTCCCTTCCGCACAACCAGTCTCTTACTCAAGACGAGTTTCAACCTTCCGCATCTCCTGCAACAGCCAACGCGCAGACTGATGTAGACGCAACTTTGCAGCCCCAGCCACGACCGGGGGTCTCGATTCCCCTGATGGTTACAATCGGTCTGATTTGTTTTGCAGGAGGCTATCTGGCAGGGGTGCTTTAAGCCCGAATTTCTCTCTTTCGAACCCGGCAAACCGCAAATTGCGTCATCTGACAACGGTTTGTTTACCCTGTTCGGAGAATTATCAGGGTGACGAATCTTTCGATAATCGAATGACCCGGTTCGAGCGATGGGAGTTACCCAGTAATGGGGAGTAACGAGGGCAACGCATTGCCTGTAATTGTACGTGTTTTAGACGCATCGGCTTCTGAAGCTGCCCGTACATCCGCTGTCTGCGCAAAATTGTCGACGTCCTGTACAGATCCGATCCTGTACACGGAGTCCAGTTCCTGTCTGCAGGACCTGGCCGACAAATCCACCGACATTCTCATCATCGATCTGGAAACGATTGGCGGCGACGAAGCCCTGGTCGCCTATGCGGTACGCTGCCCCAAATCCGTTATCATCGCCGTTTCCGCGAAGGGATCCGTTTCGCGGGCCGTCAGCGCCATGCGGTCCGGAGCCCATGATTTCCTGACCAAACCGTTCTCCCTGGACGCATTGGCTTCCAAGATATCCTTCCAGCTGAAACAGCGTCGCCCAAGCTCGCCTCCTGCGGTTGCAATTGACGTGGTCGAGGAACAGCCGGCCGCACATGAACCTCAAACGCTCATGCCCGGTTCCGCTGCTGTTGCCGGAACACCGGAGCCGGTGGGCGTGAACCGGCTGGTGGGGGTTTCCGTGCAAATGCGCGATATCCACGATCAGATTGCACGCATGGCCCCGTCCCAGGCACCGGTTTTCATCACGGGGGAGTCCGGGACTGGCAAGGAACTATGCGCCAGTGCGGTTCACAACTTGTCAGACCGGCAGCCGAACCGCTTCGTCACTCTTAATTGCGCCGCAATACCGCGGGACCTGATCGAAAGCGAAA
>NZ_JAILWL010000270.1 GCF_025698965.1 Roseibium sp. | reverse complement strand
CGATGACCAGCGCGGACCGGTCGACACGGTTGGGATCGATCTGGGCGCGCACGCCCTGAATATAGCCTTCTTCAAAAAGGCGCTGGGTTCGCCTGTGGCAGGTCGCCGGACTGACATTCACCAGATTGGCAAGATCTGCATTGCTTAGCCGACCATCCTGCTGCAGGTACTTCAGTATCTTTCTGTCGATCCGGTCGAGTTCATCAGCCATGAAAGATTCTTCCTCTTTTCATTCAATTACTAAAATATAGACTTAATTATTTTGAATTTTTTCCCTCTTTTCAATCGAAAATTCTGTCAAATTCGAGAGCACCTTTCTTCGAAATTCTGAGATCCTTTCCGCATCATTCGAACAAAGGTACTCCTTATGAAGCTCGACAAATTTGAACGTTATCCGCTGACTTTCGGACCGACGCCGATTGAACACCTGCCACGTCTGTCCGAGGCACTGGGTGGCAAAGTGGAGGTCTATGCGAAAAGGGAAGACTGCAATTCCGGCCTCGCTTTTGGCGGCAACAAGCTGCGCAAGCTTGAATACATCGTGCCCGATGCCATCGCATCCGGTGCGGACACGCTGGTTTCTATCGGCGGTGTGCAGTCCAACCATACCCGTATGGTTGCCGCGACGGCCGCCAAGATCGGCATGAAATGCGTTGTGGTTCAGGAGAAATGGGTGCCGCACTACGATGCCGTTTACGATCGTGTCGGCAACATTCTTCTGACCCGCCTCATGGGAGCAGACTCCCGGTTGGTAGAAGACGGTTTCGATATTGGCATCAGGCAAAGTTGGGAAGATGCCATGCAGTCCGTCCGTGACAGCGGCGGCGTTCCCTATGGGATCCCGGCGGGTGCGTCGGAGCATAAATTCGGTGGGCTCGGTTATGTCCGCTTTGCCGAAGAGGTCAAGGCACAGGAACAGGAGTTGGGCTTCAACTTCGACTATATCTTCGTTTGCGTCGTCACCGGCTCGACCCAGGCCGGCATGATTGTCGGCTTCGCAGTCCAGGATCGTGCCGACCGTGTCATCGGCATCGACGCTTCCGGAACCCTTGAGCAAACGCGGAACCAGGTCCGCCGGATCGTCGACAATACGGCCGAACTTGTGGCGCTCGGTCGCCCCGTGCGCGACGACGAAATCATCATCAACCCGGACTACGCCTACCCGGCCTATGGCGTTCCCTCAGAGGAAACCAATGCCGCCATCCGACTGGTAGCAAAGACCGAGGCAATGATCACCGACCCGGTCTACGAAGGGAAATCCATGCAAGGCATGATCGACCTGATCAGGACGGGCAGCATTCCTGCCGGTTCAAAAGTTCTTTATGCGCACCTGGGCGGCGCTCCGGCTCTCAACGGCTACAGCTACTACTACAAGGACGGCTAGGCCGCATGGACGAGTTGGTTTCGGGCGCGGCGTGTGTTGCATTTGTGCCATGAGCAGGAGGGAAGCGAAGCCCGTATTGATATACGGGCGAGCTTTCCGACGCCCTCAAGATTCAAATGCGCCGCGTCCTTTCAGGATTTGAGAAAAGATCATCCATTTCGGCCTAGAACTCTCAAGCTCGGATCCAAGGGGCATTCAGCACCCGGCTCAATGCCCTGCCCGGCTTTCAGGCCGCTTCCGCTCGCTTCATTTTCTGATGCTCGTCTTCCACAAGCCCGATTTTCCAGTAGCCGGATATGTAAGTGTCCTTCTTGGGCAGGTTTCGTTCGTTGTGAAGGTGATCCCTCAAGGCGCGAATGACGGAACTCTCTCCGGCGATGCAGGTCTGCACCACGCCGGACGGCCATTCCATAGACCTGACGAGATCGATCTGCGCCGTGGAGGGTTTGTGCACGTTCTCGTTGACGAGCCACTGCACCATGACACCTTCAGGTGCTGCAATGTCACGAATGTCGTCCTTTGACGGCACTTCGAACACGGCCAGGCCACTTGCATTATCCGGCATGGCCTCCAATGTCGCTTCGGCAACAGGCATTGCGGACAGGTCGGCCGCAACAAGATACCAGTCGGCGTAGAATTCAGTCAGCTTCGGCTGGCTCGGCCCCATAAAACCTAGAAAACTGTCTTTTGTCGCTTGCTGCGCCCAGCGCGTCGCCGGGCCTTCATCCCCATGGGCAACAAAATCAATGTCGAGTTCCAGTATGTCTGGACGGAACGACCGGACCGTATAGGTGCGCACAGGATGCGCTTTCGCTTCAGGAGCATCCGCCGCAAAACAGGCCTCGAACTCCTCGCGGCTTTCACCATCGCGCGGCAGAACCAGCTTGCAGTTTGCCCCCTCATGGCCGATTGGAAAACCCTCCAGTTCCGGTCCGGCGAACGTCACCCGAATGAAGTTCGGGCTGAGATATCTGGTGGATAGCACTGTAAGAAAGCGCGGACGGCGTTTTGGTTTCGTGGCCACAGGTCACCTCACTAAAAGCTGAGTTATTTTCTCATGATTTAGCAGTTGTCGCGCTTGTTTTAAAGACCTTCATTGTTTGATTTCCGGTAACAGACCGTCACACGGTATTCATCTGCCGCAAAACAAAAGCCCGCCGATGGCGGGCATTTGTCAGTCAGGTGGCTGAGGGAAGATCAATTCCGGATGATTGGCTCTTTCAACTCTTCCGGTTTCTTTTCCTTGATGATTTCCCAGTTCAGGGTCGCATTCTTGATGTGGCCGGGCACGTCCTGTTCGAAGCGCTCCTGAACCTTCAGGGAATTGTTGAGATAAAGTTTGCCGTCGACAATCGACCAGGCTTCCGGAACAACGGGAACCTTGAACCCCATGGCCGCACCAAAAGCGCAGAAACCGCCGTATTGCGGGGCGAATTTGGCTGGATCTGCCACAAATTTATCCCGGTTTTCTGCTGAAGAAAACTTCCAGGTCACATCGTCATACTGGGCTGTGAATTCATCGGTTCCGGCAACGGGCTTGCCTTCGGTGAAATAAGCCACCGGGTCGGTACCACCGATGGCAACACCTGATTTGGTAAAGGTCGTGATTTCATCCGCGGAAGCTGTAAATGCGGCAGCTGAAAACAGGGCAGTCAAACCGAGCAGAACGGATTTGGACGTGTAAAGAGGCATGGACGTCTCCATAGACAGAAAGAGAAGGCGTTTCCTTGGACGGCGCATTCCTGCACCGCACCGGACGGAAAATGTCCCTTGACGTTCCAAAGATCCAATCACCCTTGTTCACAGAGCCGATAGCAAACCGCTAGGAATTTGTGATGGGCGCAAATCACATGCCGGGCAAACCTTCATTTGGTGCAGGATCTCGCGGCGCTACAAGTCCGAGAACAAGATAGACAGCGGTTTCGATATCCGTCTCCGTCACGATCTGGTCCCGGATCAGCAGCCGGAAATAGATAAATCCCAGCAAAAGATCGATTCTCGTCTCCATGTCGGCTTCAAAGGATGTCGCAATGAAAATCTGTCGAAGTACCAGCCGCTGACCTGCCTCTGCCTCGGCAAGCACTTTTGCCAGTGCCGGGACATCGCGCGAAGAGACGATCGCGCGAATGGCTCCGCCCAGATCCGTGTCCTGAAGGGCCCTCACCGTGCCGGACAGAAATTGCCTGAGGTCGGCGGCGACGCTTCCGCGCCGCGGCGACATAACATTGATCTTCACCAACCCGCTCTCAACCGACGTCGCGATCAGTTCGCTCTTGTCGGTAAAACGCCGATAGACCGCCTGTTTGCTTGTTCTGGCTCTGGCGGCAATTGCCGAGAGAGTGGTGCCCTCGAGGCCGTGGCTCGAAAGCTCTTTGAGCGTTGCTTGAAACAGGGCGTCGGTCACCCTGTCATCTTGCGGTCGTCCGGCCGACAGTTTCGCAGTGCTGCTTGTTTCCGACATACCAAACTCAATTACGGTACCATGAGGTTCCGTAATATTTGGAATGACGCCTGAAAGCAAACAGGTTTGCTTGTCTTTCAGGGTGTCAGCCAGCAAACAGATACTCACCTGCACTTCAGGCTCCTGCCTGATCTGCGCTGACGATTTAACGAGGAAGAACATGTCTGTTGATACCGATACGGTAAAACGCGTTGCCCGGCTGGCCCGGATCAAAGTGAGCGAAGATGACGCCATGCGTATGACCGGCGAACTCAATGCGATTCTCGGCTTTGTCGAGCAGCTGGATGAAGTCAACATCGACGGTGTCGAACCGATGACTTCCGTTGTCGAGCAAACGATGAAAAAACGCGCTGACGGCATAACCGACGGCAACAAGTCAGCCGACATCACGTTGAACGCTCCCGCCTCCGAAGACAGTTTCTTCATGGTTCCGAAAGTCGTCGAGTAGTCGGAAACCAAACCGGATGAAAACCGCTTCAGCCAAAATCGCCGTTGAAAGCCCGCTCACCGACGACATGCGCGCCATGATCGATGAGTTGAACGCTGTTCTGCGCTCGCTGACACCGGAAGAAGCCAATTACAGCATGACCGCCGAAGAAATGGTTGGCCCTGAAACGACGCTCATCGTCGCCAGGGTCGATGGCAAGGCAGCTGCATGTGGCGCTTTCCACCGTCATGAGGATGGCATTGGTGAACTGAAGCGTTTTTACGCCCGACCGGATTTCAGGGGCATGGGTCTGGCCCGTCGAATTCTGGATCAGATCACCGCGCTCGCACGTGAAGAAGGCTTCAGGTCGCTGGTTCTGGAAACCGGCCACAACTACGAAGCCGCCAGAAAACTCTACGAGACAGCCGGTTTCAAGGAGTGCGGTCCGATCCTCGACTATCCCGAAAGCCCCTATTCCGTTTTCTATTCCCGGCCTCTTTCGGCCGCCTGAGAGACAAAGTCATGACCGACCTTACAAAACTAACCATTGCCGAAGCCCGCGAAGGCCTGAAAAACAAGGATTACACTTCGCTTGAGCTGACCGAGGCCTTTCTCGGCAACATAGAAGCCGCCAACAATTCTCTGAATGCCTATGTCACTGTCACCGCCGATCAGGCACGCGATATGGCCAAAGCCTCGGACGAAAAGCTCGGCAAAGGCGACGCCGGTGCCCTGGAGGGGATCCCGCTCGGCATCAAGGACCTGTTCGCTACCAAGGGTGTTCACACTCAGGCCTGCAGCCACATCCTGGACGGTTTCAAGCCTGCCTATGAATCCACTGTAACGTCCAATCTGTGGGCAGACGGCGCCGTGATGCTCGGCAAACTCAATATGGATGAGTTTGCTATGGGCTCCTCCAACGAGACGTCCTACTATGGCGACGTCATCAATCCGTGGCGCAAAAAGGGCTCCAACCAGGACCTCGTTCCCGGTGGCTCCTCCGGCGGTTCCGCGACCGCCGTTGCTGCCCGCATGTGCATGGGGGCGACGGCAACCGACACCGGCGGCTCGATCCGCCAACCTGCCGCCTTCACCGGCACTGTTGGCATCAAACCGACCTATGGCCGCTGCTCTCGCTGGGGCGTGGTTGCCTTCGCCTCGTCCCTCGATCAGGCCGGACCTATTGCCCACACGGTTCGTGACAGTGCTATCCTTTTGAAATCCATGGCCTCCGTCGACCCGAAAGACACCACTTCGGTCGATATTGAAGTGCCGGACTATGAAGCTGCTATCGGAAAATCCGTAAAGGGTCTGAAGATCGGCATCCCGGCGGAATACCGCATGGACGGCATGCCGGGTGAGATCGAGGAATTGTGGCAGCAGGGCATCGAATGGTTGAAGGATGCCGGCGCTGAAATCGTCGATATTTCCATGCCGCACACCAAATATGCCCTGCCCGCCTACTACATCGTCGCTCCGGCAGAAGCGTCCTCCAACCTTGCCCGTTACGACGGTGTTCGCTATGGCCTGCGCGTTCCCGGCAAGGACATTGTCGAAATGTACGAAAACACCCGCGCCGAAGGCTTTGGCGAGGAAGTGAAACGGCGCGTTCTGATCGGAACCTATGTATTGTCAGCAGGTTACTATGACGCTTATTACCTGAAGGCGCAGAAAGTCCGCACGTTGATCAAGCGGGACTTTGACCTGGCTTGGGCCAACGGTGTCGACGCCATCCTGACCCCGGCAACGCCGTCTGCTGCCTTCGGGGTCGCCGATCAGGACCTGCATTCCGATCCGGTCAAAATGTACCTGAACGACATCTTCACCGTGACCGTGAACATGGCAGGTCTGCCAGGGATTTCCGTACCGGCCGGTCTCGACAAGTCCGGACTGCCACTCGGCCTTCAGCTGATCGG
This sequence comes from Roseibium sp., assembly GCF_025698965.1. Lineage (GTDB taxonomy): Bacteria > Pseudomonadota > Alphaproteobacteria > Rhizobiales > Stappiaceae > Roseibium. The sequence continues at coordinate 2,711 of NZ_JAILWL010000270.1, read as the reverse complement.
CAAGCCGTTCGATGAAAGCACCCTCTTCCAGGTCGGCCAGATCATTGAAGATGCAGCCGGCTCCTTCGAACCGGAAAAATGGTGGGGCTGAGCCGACCGGTTAACTCCCCTGCTGACGCAGAAGCCTGACAATCGCTGCCGCTGAGGAATTCTCCGAATGTCAGCGGCAGCTCCTTCCAAATCCCGGCACTTGCCGTACCGGGAAACGTCTTGGGATTGAGAGACCAAATGCACGACATCGAAACTCTGGTTATCGGCGCCGGTGTCGTCGGTCTTGCCTGCGCAAGAGCATTGGCCCTTGCCGGACGGGAGGTCATGGTGCTGGAACAGCATGACCTGATCGGGTCGGAAACAAGTGCCCGCAATTCCGAAGTCATTCATGCCGGGATCTATTATCCGACCGGCAGCCTGAAGGCCCGTGTCTGCGTCGACGGCAAGCATCAGCTTTATGGATTTTGCGCCGAAAACGGCATTGCGCACGAACGCATTGGCAAACTGATTGTCGCTTCTCACGAGGCCCAGCTGGAGGATCTCCAAAGGATCAGACAAAAGGCTGCGGAAAACGGTGTCACCGATCTGGTCTTTGTTGACCGGCGTGAACTTGAAACAAGAGAACCGGCGCTTGATTGCGCGGGCGCCCTCTGGTCTCCCTCCACCGGCATCATCGACAGTCATGGCTTCATGCTGGCCCTGCAGGGTGGACTGGAAGCCCATAACGGTCAGGTTGTTCTGAACACGCAAATTGAGCACATTACCGCTCTTCCCAATGGAGGGTACCGGGTTCAGGTGGCGTCAGATGGCACAGAAAACTATGCCATGACCTGTCGGGAGCTGATTGTGTCTGCAGGTCATGGATCTGCCGGTCTGATGGCTGACCTTCCCGGTGCCAACCCGCCAAAAACCTTTATGGCGAAAGGCAACTACTTCAAACTACAGGGCAAGTCGCCATTTTCAACGTTGATCTATCCCGTCGTTCCGGAAGGCACCGGTGGGCTCGGCGTTCACCTGACACTCGACCTTCAGCATCAGGCGCGCTTCGGACCGGATGTGGAATGGGTGGACAGTCTCGACTACGAAGTGGATCCGGCACGTGGCAACAAGTTCTACGCTGCCATCCGAGACTACTGGCCCGATCTTCCCGATAATGCCCTGATCCCCGACTATTCCGGCATCCGCCCGAAAATCGTCGGCCCCGGCGAACCGCCTGCGGATTTCCGCATTGACGGACCTGAAGCCCATGGTCTCAAGGGGCTCGTCGCGCTCTACGGCATGGAGTCGCCTGCGCTGACATCGGCACTGGCGATCGGGGATGAAGTCAGGGACCGGCTTGGGTAACATTTCGAGCCGAACAGGTCTTCGACAGCCGGGAAATTGCTCCGATCATGTCCCCTGGGATAACGTCATCCCGAATGGCGTGCCGCGAAAATCCGGGATCAGCAAACCGAGGACCATCGGGTTGCAACAAGAATGAGAACAGGGATTTCCGTTCCTCCGATTCAGCTTCATGCAACGCTTGACCGGAGTGACCAAGATCGAGAATTGCAGCGCAAGTCTGGCGCGCTGCTCGCGTCAATGAACCCTGCCGCTTTCCGCATCCAAAATTCCATCCGCATCGAGGCCGGAAATCGGCAGGCGGGTGTCCCTTGGCACATCGCCGGTCAGCTGCAATGCAAGATAGCGACCGCAACAGACCCTCAGGAAACTGGTGAAATTGCCGAGATCATGCCCGGCATCAATGCTCTCATGATGCAGTCTGGTGATCAGCTGCACGACATTCATGCCGTCACGTTTGCCGATTTCTTCAAGAACGTTCCAGAAAAAGGTTTCAAGACGCACGGATGTGACCATTCCGTCTATGCGCAGGGATTTTGTGGTGCTTTCCCATAGGTTGGGGTCGGCATCAATGAAGAGTTTGCACATGGACTTCTCCGGATCTGGTCAGAATTCATAATAGAAACTTTCCCTCATTGGAAAAAGGCCCTGCCCGGAACGAAATTGGGTCCCGGGCAGGCAACCGAAATTATCCAGCACTCATACTTGTGGGGGTTTCGTGGTGGAAGGTCGGTCAAGTTTCAAACTTCAAGCGGCGACTTTCACCTGTCCTTCGGAAAGGACCGCGTCAAATTGGGAGAGCCATGCCGGATGTGCAGGCCACGCCGGAGCTGTAACAAGATTCCCATCCGTCACAGCAGCATCAATGGCGATATCCGCGTATGTGGCTCCGGCAAGTTCCACTTCAGGACGGCACGCCGGATAAGCTGACACAGTACGCCCGTCAATCACCTGCGCTGCAGTCAGGATCTGCGCGCCATGACAGATTGCGGCTACCGGTTTGCCTTCGTCCATGAAATGCTTCACAGCAGCCAGAACCTCTTTGTCCAGGCGTAGATATTCAGGTGCCCGGCCACCGGGGATCAACAGGGCATCATAGGACGCGATATCAATGTCAGCGAACGATGCATTCAGCGTGAAATTGTGGCCACGCTTCTCGGTATAGGTCTGATCGCCTTCGAAATCATGGATGCAGGTCGCAACCGTTTCACCTGCCTTTTTGCCGGGACAGACCGCATCAACTTCATGGCCCATCGCCAGGAGAGCCTGAAACGGCACCATGGTCTCATAGTCCTCGGTGAAGTCACCGGTGATCATCAAAATCTTTGCACTCATGCCCTGTCCTCCCGTCAAGAAACGATTGGGAGAAGCTAGCAGGT
>NZ_JAILWL010000027.1 GCF_025698965.1 Roseibium sp. | reverse complement strand
CATCTTCCACGATGAGGTTCCCCCGGCCCTACTCACAGACTATAAGTTCTTGTCCTTCTTCCTTGCTGGAACCTTCGCCGGTTACCGTGAGGCTTCCTTCTGAATCGGAAAGTGCTCCGATAGTCAAAACTCCTAATCCAGAGAGGGACATCTCTCCGCCATCTTCCACGATGAGGATCCCCTGGCCCTCCTCCCCGACGACAAGATCGTCCCCAACCTCCATGCTGGAACCTTCGCCGGCTACCGTGAGGCTTCCTTCTGAAGCAGAAAGTTCTCCGAGGATCACGGAGCCATCGACGAACGTCTCTCCGCCATCTTCCACGATGAGGGTCCCCTGGCCCTCCTCCCCGACGACAAGATCGTCTCCAACCTCCAGGTTGGAACCTTCGCCGGTTACTGTGACATCTCCCTGACTTGCGGAAGAATTCCCAACTACCAATCGTGCAGAAGTGACCGCTCCGCCTTCCTCAATCGTGAGCATTCCCTGTCCGGTATCGCCGACGCGTAAATCGGTGCTGGAGAGATCCCATGGGGCTGCCTGCGTGGCATCACTGCCCCCAACGATTTCATGATCGCCGCCATCGATGATTTCTTGCGCCCGGGAGCTATCGAAAATTGCGCCAGTCAGCAGCATGAGGAGAGAAGTACATGAGCGCGCGGTTGTTTCGAAGAACGAATTAGGAATTAGTTTTCTGCACACAACAATGTCCTTGCATTGTATCGGCAGGCACCGGGAGCGCAGCCTGGCACTAAACCACCCGCGTGCAACGGCCGCCTTGATAGAAAAAGCGAAATACGGTGAAGAAAAAAATCTAAACACCGCCTGCATGGTAAGTACAATAGAGATTATTTATGGTTAACCAAAAGTTAAATATTTAACTAATGAGCGCAATATGTATATTGGATTCAATTTTATTATGAAATTTATCTCAAAAGTGAGTCATATAGGCAAATATGAACTTGTGAAAACTTCTGACGATCTTCTGATTGCGCTCCGCAACATCAATCATTATTGCTTCTGATTAAGGGAATACAGGCAGAATGCGACGCAGCGGTCTTGGCAACAGCGGCACTCAGAAACGAAAACGTGCCTCTAGTAAGCCACTTCATCTCCGACGGCATCAAGCCCGTATAGGCGACCGCTGCCAATATCGCTATATCCCGTTGCGACAGACCAACCGCATTGTCCGTAACGCTGGCCGCCGTCCGGATGGCATCGGCAAACCGCGGTCGGGACCTGAACTGCCAGCCGTTCCCCTCGACCACTAACTCGTACGGCCGATCGCGCAACCCTTCCCGAATGTCCTCGATCAGCAGATCTAGATTGCAGTCCTGGACGACGACAAGCTGCAGCTTTTCCCGTGGTACCGGCGCGGGCGCGGCAGAGATCACTCCTTCAACACGCCCCTTCCACTCGCGCCAGCGTAGGTTCGCTGTAAAATCGGCCAATTCCCGATCCAATATTTTTGGTTTTGGTCCGTTGCCTGCGTCATCCCCATTACAATCCGTAAAGCCGGCACGTGGATCGGCCAGTCAGTTCACGGATCGCTCCAAGACCGACGAGCCGGTCGCATAGACGGCGAGATAGTTGCCTAGCATCAACCATCTGCTTTCAGTTACAAGTCTGCTACTCAGACCAGTAGCGATCACTCTCCAGAATTGCAATTTGGCAAGTTTGGAGAGTGATCAAGACAATTGTTTGAGTAGCTCGTCCGTTTCTGGCATACGCTGTAAACTTGCCGAAATTCTCTTACGCCACGCGGGACCGTTTTCTTTGGCAAGGTGGTAAGCTTCAGCGATGTCATCTGGCCTTGTTTCGGTCAGGGCTTCAATCAAGTAAGCAGCCTGTGCTCGATCCTTGTGAGCTTTCAGTACGTCAGAGCCGCCTTGCCTTCGGTCGGCAACAATCAGCTTATGTATCGCGTAACGCTCTGGCCGCGGAATCTGCACAAGCACTCCTGACCGATAGAGGAATGGTATGCGTATGGGGTCAGCAATGAGATAATTCAGAAAATGCAGGCTTTGTGCGCTCACTCCCAGCGACAGGAGATCACGAATTGCTTCATCCTCTTCAAATGACGGCGTAAGGAACTCAATCAGAGCCAGACGATTTGTTTGCCGCCAACGCCAGGTTTTCCCTTCACCAATCGTAGGCAGAGGATCAAAGTTCAATTCGGAAAAAACTTCGGCAAGGGGTGGTTCGACCGTATCAGAGAGCGCGAGCGACAATCGTTCAAAACTTGCGATGTCTAAATCGTCTGTTGTTGCTGATTGATCGAAACCGATCCGAATTCCTAGTTCGCCTTCGTAACACCGAAATGCTTGGGTACCGACAATCGTTCCGCCGAGCCGAAAGACACCGGCTTTGGCCATAGCTGAAACCACCTGACCAGATGCGACATCTGCGAATAAATAACCTTCTGCTCGCAGCACCCGCGTCAACCTCGCGCGTTCACGTTCCGCTTGTCTCGCTTTCCGCGGTCAATCATCGCCTATGCCGTTTGGGCTTATCATCGTTTCGCGTTGAGCACGGCAGATGTTGAAGAACTCATGGCAGAACGAGGTATCATTGTCAGCCGGGAGACGATCCGAAAATGGGTAAACCGGTTCGGCCGACATTTTGCGCACTGCATGTGCCGGGATTGGCCGAACCCAAACAACAAGTGGCACGTCGACGAAGCGGTGATCATCATAGCTGGGACGAAATACTGGCTCTGGCGGGCGATTGATGCAGACGGTGATGTGCTCGACATTCTGGTTTAACCGCGTCGCAACGCCAAGGCAGCCAAGCGTTTCTTCTGCAAACTGGTCGCACAATTCGGCGAGCCACGGGTTGTGGTGACGGATAAACTGCGTTGCTACACCAAGCCGGTTCAATCCTTCGCACCAGAAGCGGATCATCGGGCCCATAAGGGCTTGAACAACAGGATTGAAAATTCTCACCGTCCGACCAGGAAGCGGGAAAAGATCATGGGCAAGTTCAAGTCGCCTGGCCAGGCGCAACGCTTCCTATCCGCTCACGATCAGATCCACACACTTTTCCGTCCACGTCGATATAAGCTTTCGGCTCTCTCATACCGGCATGCAAGAGCAGACGCATTCGGCTTGTGGGCCGACTATACTGCCGAAATGAAAGCCTGAATTCCGTCATTTCGAGCGCCCTGCAATCTGATCAAAATAAGTTGGCAATACCTCCCGACGAGCTTCCGGACCACAACATCGGACATTCGCGCAGCAAGCAGTGAAATCTGACTCTGAGCCCTTTTCACCGGATACTGCGATTGGAACGAAGGTCCGCTGTTCGCCTACATCAACATAAACCGCACCAATCATCCTTCTGGAACAACCAGATCGCCCCTCTCGATGATTCCATCTTCTAGAATATCCGCACGCAGGCCACCCCGGTGTACCAGCCCGCGCAACATCCCTGGAGGGGTGGTCTTTTGCAGCCATGCGCAGGGCTCGGCTAGACGTGATCCCTGACAGAGAAGACCACCGATGCGAAAGCGCTTTCCCATTAGCGAATTAAGGTCGATATTGCGCGTGACAATATTGCGACGGGCATCAGCAGCAGGCATCTCGACACCATGTTCTGATGCAAGAAATTCAATGGCTTCCGCTTCAATTAGGGTAAGCGCTTGCCCCCAACGCCCTTCTTCCGAGAAATGGCCTTTTCCAAGGGCATAGCGATCCCCATCGATTCCAACTCCAGAAATCAGACGGGCCGTTTGCAGCTCCTCAGCCGGCGCACCGGAATCGGCAAAACGATAGATGGTCTCGACTGTTCCGCTCTGTGCGTCACGTGACGGCAAAGCCAGCGCGGGTGCGGCGACAACCCAGCCTTCTGCTACCTCCTGCGACCCGCGTGTCACGCCTTTCGGAACCCAGGCGACATCTGACGGGGTGCCCGCCATCACGACATACCCATCGCCATCAGCCAAACGTGCGATCCACCAACCAGCCCACTGAAATTTGGACGGATCTCTCACAGGGATCAAAGCGAGGTTCTGCGCCGCCAGCCAGTATCCGATACCATCCAAGCCAATGCCGGTGGAAGAGGCAGGCACTTCACCAACATCTGCGCCAAGAATTTCGGCAAGACAGATCGAAAACGTTGCGTTTTCTGTTGAGCGAACGGCAGGCGTAGAGGGGGCTGTTGTCATATCCGGTTGTACTCCTTTTGGCGGTTGGATTCTTGTCCTGCGTGGTTGAAAGAAATACCCAGGCCACCGTCAGAATACGCCAGGAGGCAGACCTTTACATCCGCATCTTTTTCTTCCGTAATGTCTAAAATGCCAGTATTCGATCATATTATGCCAAACGTACAAAACGCATCTGAAACAGGCGGCTCGGTGACCGGTCGTTTGCTCGCAAGACAAGAAAATTTGCGCGTCAGCCTACTCGCCTATGATGGGCTATGCGCGTTCGAATATGGGATTGGCCTTGAAGTGTTCGGGCTTCCTCGGCCAGAGTTTGATTGTTGGTATGACCTGACAACCGTTGCCGCGGAGCCAGGGCCTCTAAGGGCAATTGGGGGTATAAGTGTTTTGCCGGATTTTGGGATTGAACAGATATCTAAGGCAAACGTCGTTATTGTCCCTGGCTGGCGGGATGCCCACGCGACCGTACCAAATGACCTGATTGAGGCCTTAAAAGCCGCTTATGCCAACGGCGCCAAGGTGGCCTCCATTTGTTCAGGTGCGTTTGTCCTCGCAGCGGCTGGCCTATTGGATGGGAAGCGGGCGACCACCCATTGGCGCTATGCCAAAATACTCGCGGACAGATACCCGAAGGTTCAGGTGGAACCGAATGTGCTTTACATTGATGATCAATCGGTTCTGACCTCAGCGGGGTCGGCCGCCGGTCTGGACCTGTGCCTGCATATTGTCCGACAAGACTTCGGGGCAGAGTTCGCAAATACAGTCGCACGAAGGTTGGTGCTTCCAGCGCATCGCGACGGCGGCCAACAGCAGTTTCTTACTGCACCTGTGCCGCATGAATTAGGAGGACGGATATCTCCATTGCTCGACAAGATTCGCGCAACGCCAGACCAACACTGGCCGATGTCTCGGATGGCGGACGCCGCAGGTCTTACACCTCGCACCTTCCAGCGGAAATTTCGAGCTACCACTGGGAAAACACCACTGGCATGGCTGACAGAAACTAGAGTGGCTCATGCAGCGGACCTTTTGGAAGTGACCGACTTATCGCTAAACAGCGTTGTTGAAGCATCAGGATTTGGAAGCAGTGAAACTTTTCGCAGAGAGTTTCGCCGCCTACGCGGCACGTCACCATCGCAATACCGAAAAATGTTTCGGCACAATTGAAGACCAAGTATTTTACAGAGAAGCGGACACTCGTGCAGTTGCAGCGAAAGTTCACTGTGTCCCGCTTCTTGCCAGTTCACACACGCCGCAGCGAAAGGCGGTTGTTTATAAGTCGAAATCGCTAAAGGGGTATTTCGCCCCTTACCCAAATCGACCCCCGACACGCCGGGCGACCTCGTTCACAGTCAAACCAGGCACATAGGATTCCGCGAAAAGCTGGCCCTTTACTTCATTCGGCCAGCGCCGCTATCCCGCGGATCCGACCAAAATCTCATATCCGCAAATGGACTCCCAAACCTTCCTCCATTCCCACATCGACAATGGGTATGGATTCCAGCATCATGACGGAAGCGAATAGGTGGGATCCAGCGGCCGCTTACGAATATCTAATGCCGGCAGGACATTCCAGCGTCACAATCCGCATTCGTTTCGGCCCGTTCGGGTGACGATTGCTCACGCAATTGCTTCGCATTTTCCGGCCTGGCTGCGCCGGTCATCCCGTCGATAGTGGGGGGGCGCCAAAAGCCGACGGGCCAGGTTGATCTCTGCACGAGAGTTGTGTGTTCAAGATTTACTTGAATAATACCTACGCTTCCGTGGATTAGGTAAATAGAAAGTCGGCCTGATCAATATCGTGTAGTAGAGCGCCTTCAATTGTCACCGTTGTTCCTTCGAAGCTGACAACAGTATCTGCTCCTGATGCTTCCAAGACAAGGTCACCAAACGCTGACGCACCGCTTTGAATCTCAATCAGGTCCTCACCGTCTGTGAAATCCTTGATGCGATCGCTACCCTCATTCGACTTGAATACGAAGGTGTCATTTCCAACACCACCCGTAAGCGTGTCATTTCCGGCGCCACCGATCAGACGATCCGCACCATCACCTCCTGAGAGTTGGTCGTGTTTCGTATTCCCGGTTAGGACATTGTTCTCAGCATTGCCGGTCAACGCGGCATTGCTGCTGCCGACATAGGTGAGGTTTTCAACGTTTAAGACACCCGATAAGTTGAAGCTGCTCGAGGTGGTTTGAATTTCATCGATACCACCTGCCGCTGCCTCAACAACAGTGACGGAAGACGATACAACATATACGTCGTCACCTCCCCCACCTCGCAGCTCTGAACTCCCGGAAGTCGAACGAAGAGTATCGTTGAATATAGAACCTATCACGCGTTCAATATTGTAATAGGTGTCACCTTCAGCATCTCCGCCGATACCCACGCTGCCATCAATCAGGTTTATTTCGATCCCTGCGCCGGACGTAGAGTAGTCAACAGTGTCAAAGCCATTGCCACCGTTAAGAAGGAGAGCTTCTGAGCCGCTCACCAGCGTATCATCGTACTGCGTACCAAACAGACCTTCGATGCTGTCGAAAGTATCTCCGACCGCATCTCCACTGTGAATACCTGTCTTGATATTGACCGTGACAGCTGCTGCAAGCGTATAGTAGCTCATGTAGTCTGTACCGTTTCCTCCGACAATTTGGTCAGAGCCAGCGCTACCAAAGAACACGTCATTTCCCGTGCCTCCGGTCAAGATGTTGTCCGCGGTATTTCCGGTCAATCTGGCATTGCCGCTCCCGACAAACGTTAGACGCTCAACGTTAGCCATGCCCGACATGTCAAAGGTGCTGGCTAGGGTTTGAATTTCATCAATTCCTTCGCCTGCTGATTCTATAATGTTGGCGCCAGAGCTTACGACATAGACATCGTTCCCGTCACCGCCATGCAATTCCCAGCTTCCGGAGGTGGCGCGCAGCGTGTCATCGAACGCCGAGCCTTTGATGCGCTCGACCATGTAGTAAGTGTCTCCTTCCGCGTCACCGCCAGAACCGACACCTTTCCAATTACCCGATAACAAACTGTTCGTCAGATCGATATTCACGGCCGCTGCTGAACCGGAATAGTCGACGGTGTCCGTTCCGTTTCTGCCGTTGAGAAAGAAAGCCTCAGCGCCGCCAACGAATGTGTCGTCGTAATTCGAACCACCCAGGGCTTCAATGCTGTCGAATGTGTCACCCGCTGCATCTCCCAGGTGAATACCCGACTTCAGGTTGACGGTGACGGCTTCAGTGGCATTCAGGTAGCTTGCATAATCGGTGCCGGCGCCGCCGACCAGATGATCAGCACCTACTCCACCCAAGAGTTGGTCATTCCCCACCCCTCCGGTCAGCACATTGTCGCCAGCGTTACCTGTCAACGTGGCGTTGCTGTTGCTCAAATAGGTCAATCGCTCAACATGCTCGGCATTTTCCATTGAGAAGGTCCGAGAGGTCGTGCGAATTTCATCAATTCCTCCCCCCTCAGACTCGATAGCGAGAACGACCGAAGAATTCTGAATGATGTAAACGTCGTCGCCGGCGCCACCTATCAGTTCCGTTCCGCTAACCGACCCTCTCAGGGTATCGGAGTAGGCGGTGCCAATAACCCGTTCGATAGAATCGTAGGTATCTCCTTCAGCATCGCCGCCCACGCCGACACCGTTGATTAGATCCACGTCAATTGCTGAGTTGGAACCCGAATAATCAGCGGTGTCAGATCCTGTACCGCCGATCAGTTGATCAGCGCCTCCGAGCCCGACTAGCACGTCGTTCCCGGCTTTGCCGTCGATCCGGTTGGCGCCCGAATTTCCGATGATTGTTTCACCTGTATTTGTGCCTTCGAAATTATCAAGACGAAGGACAATATGATCGGTGGTCAGTTCGCCGAGCGATACGTTTTCCAGTGTGACCGTATCTGCATCAACTGTGAAAACAACGTTGCCATTTCCATCGTCGGCCGCTGCGTCTAAAGCCGCCTGTTGAGTAGCGAATACTGAACCTGAGAATTCGAGTTTGTCAGGTGCAGAACCAATTGCCGCGAAGTCTTCGACTACGTCATTACCATCGCCTACATAGAATACGAACGTATCGCTTCCTGCGCCACCAATGAGGCGATCATCGCCCATTCCCCCGGTTAATATGTCGTTTCCGGAACTACTCGTGAGAACATTGCTCTCGGCGGTACCTGCCATTGCAACGTTGCCGTTACCCAGATAGGTCAAGTTCTCAATGTTGGCATAGTCAGCTAGGTTGAGACTTTCGGAGTATGTGCGAACTTCGTCAATACCTTCGCCGTCGAGTTCGACAATATTGACATCCGTGTCGGCAACATAAACATCATCACCCGTACCGCCAACGAGTTCGTTGCCGGAGGTTCTGGACCTTAGAATGTCATTGTGATCCGAGCCGATTACACGCTCAATGCTATAGAAGCTATCACCTTCGGCATCACCGCCAGCACCAATGCTACCGTTGACCAACTCGACATCAACGCCAGAGTTGGAGCTTGAGTAATCCACAGTGTCAACTCCACTCCCTCCGCTGAGAAGGAGAGTTTCGGACCCGCTGACAAAAGTGTCGTCATACTGTGTACCGATCAAGCCTTCGATGCTCTCAAAAGTGTCTCCCGCGGCTTCTCCGGTGTGGGTCCCCGTCTTGAAATCGATCTTGACCCCGTCGCTCGCAGTTGAATACAGCGCGTAGTCAAGCCCCGCCCCACCAACAATGTGATCAGCTCCCATTCCACCCATAAGGCGATCGTCGCCAGAACCACCGGTCAGCACATTGTCGCCAATATTGCCTGTCAGCGTTGCATTACCGTTGCCGAGAGCCGTTAGGCGTTCGATCGCCTCCAGATTTTCGATTGAAAATGTACCATTATACGCGCGAATTTCGTCGTCACCCTGACCAGCCAGCTCAATGATCTCGGCCGATCCGTGAATGATGTAAACATCATCACCTTCACCTCCGACCAGTTCGCGATAGCCGACCGTGGACTGTAAGGTATCGTTAAACGCTGATCCGACAACACGTTCGATATTGTAGTAAGTGTCTCCTTCAGCATCACCTCCGGTACCGACGCCCTGCCAAAGACCGCCTGAAAGAACACTTTCCGTCAGGTTGACATTTACCGCGGCCGAGGACGTCGAATAGTCCACCGTATCGGTTCCGTATCCGCCGCTTAAGATGATGGCTTCGGCGCCACTGACAAAGGTGTCGTCATATTGAGTGCCAAGCAATCCTTCGATGTTCTCAAAGGTGTCACCTGCTGCATCACCGGTCTGATCCCCAGTCTTGAAGTTGATGATGATGGACTCAGAGGCTGTCAAATAGCTCGCATAGTCTACCCCATTGCCGCCAACAAGATGGTCTGCACCGGCTCCCCCGATTAGCGTGTCGTTTCCGGAACTTCCCGTGAGCACGTTGTTGCCTGCGTTGCCTGTGAGCGTTGAGTTGCCGCTGCCGATCATTGTCAGGCGTTCGATGGCTACAAGACTTTCTATGGAGTAGTTTGAGGTTACCTGGATCTCGTCATCGCCCTGGCCTGCCAACTCGATAATCTCGGTCGAGGCACCCACGATGTAGACATCATCACCGAGGCCACCGATCAGTTCGTTATCGCTGGCGGTGGAGTGCAGAGTATCGTTAAACGCAGACCCGATGACGCGCTCGATGTTGTAATAAGTGTCGCCTTCTGCATCACCTTCAGTACCGACGCCCCGCCAAAGACCGCCTGACTGTATGCTTTCCGTTAGATCGACATTCACTGCTGCCGCTGATGTGGAATAGTCCACCGTATCGGTTCCGTATCCGCCACTTAAGATGATGGCTTCCGATCCGCTCACGAAACTATCGTCGTAATACGTCCCCAGCAGGCCCTCAATGCCTTCGAATATGTCTCCGGTAGCATCTCCGGTATGAATATCGGTCTTGAGGTTGATGTTAACGGCAGCAGCTGCCGTCAAATAGCTCGCATAATCTAGACCAGCTCCGCCAACGAGGCGGTCTGCTCCGGAGCCGCCAATCAGTGTGTCATTCCCCGAACCGCCTATTAAAACGTTATCGTCGGCGTTGCCTGTTAGCGTGGCATTGCCATTTCCGATCATGGTCAGGCGTTCGATGTTTTGCAGGTTTTCAAGAGAGTAATTCGAGGTGACTTGGATCTCATCGTCGCCTTCGTCAGCGAGTTCAACAATTATGGTTGAGTTTCCAACGATGTACACGTCATCGCCAAGACCTCCGGCAAGTTCGCTATTGCTGACGGAAGACCGTAGCGTGTCGTTATGAACGGAGCCAACCACACGCTCGATGCTATAAAAAGCATCGCCTTCAGCATCTCCCCCTGTCCCGATGCTTCCATTGGCCAGGTCTACGCTCACAGCCTGTGCCGAGGTGGAGTAATCAACCGTATCAAAGCCGTCACCACCACTTAGAAGAAAAGACTCCGCACCGCTTACAAAGGTGTCGTTGTACTGGGTACCAATGACGCCTTCGATGCTTTCGTAGGTGTCACCTTCGGCATCTCCGGTGTGAACACCAGTCTTGAGGTTGATAGTGACAGCTTCTGGAGCGGTCAAATAAACGGCATAGTCAGCACCGTCTCCACCTATTAGGAGGTCCGCGCCCGTGCCGCCGGTTAGCCAGTCATTTCCGGAGCCTCCCTTCAGAACGTTGTCTCCAGAATTGCCCGTCAATTTGGCATTGCCGTTGCCGACAAAGCTGAGGCGCTCAATGGTGTCGAGATCCGCAATGGAATATTCGCCAGTCAAGGATTGGATTTCATCCTCGCCTTCGCCGGCAAGCTCGACAACATCCACCGAGGACGTCACGATATAGACGTCATCCCCTTCGCCACCGATAAGTTCAGATCCGGTAATCCTGGACTGCAGGATGTCATCGTGAATGGTGCCTTTTACGCGTTCGATGGCGTAATAGCTGTCTCCATACGCGTCGCCCCGAGTGCCAAAACCCTCCCAGACACCTCCCGACAAGGCATTAATGCTCAGGCTGACGGTGACACCGGCAATACTTCCTGAGAAGTCGAGCGTATCTGTTCCATATCCGCCGTGAAGATAGTCCGCCCCGCCGTCACCGAACAGAACATCGTCCCCATAGCTGGCCAGAAACTTGTTCGCCGCTCCATTGCCAGTAAGGAGGTCATGAAACTGCGTTCCGACGATATTTTCGATTGCGGACAGAGTGTCCCCTTCAGCATCGCCACCTGCTCCCGTGCCGTCGGAAAGAGACACGTTGATCGCGGATGATGATTGCGAGTAGTCGACAGTGTCAGTACCCGAACCACCCGAGTAAGCGTCAGCTCCTGCACCGCCATTTATGGTGTCATCGCCTGCGCCGCCGAACACTTTGTCGTCACCAGCGCCGCCTGTTAAAATGTCGTCGCCGTCGCCACCATCCAGAAGATCGTTTTCTGATCCGCCAAAGAGTGTGTCGATCCCGTCACCGCCAAACAGCTGATCGTCGCCGTCACCACCTGTCAGGTTATCGTTGCCGTCTCCACCGGAAAGCAGATCATTGCCGATGTCACCGTCAAGAACGTCGTTACCGAATCCAGCCCAAATGCGGTCGGCGCCATCGCCACCATCTATTGTGTCATTGCCAAGGCCGGCGATGATGACATCGTCTCCAGTAGCAGCGGTAATGGTTTCCGAGGCGTCTGTACCAAAAATAATGTCTGCATTCGAGGTTCCTGCCAGGCTTGTCCCGCCCGTACCGGCGATCATGCCTGTGAGATCTATGACAAAACCCGAAGCGTTCTCCAGCTTTTCAACTACATAGTCAGCTTGCTGGTTATTCTCGATAGTAATGACAGTGTTTGCCTCGACAACATCCTGATCGTTGCGGGCGTGCAAAGTGAAAATCAGGTCGTCGCTGTCAGGGTGCAGAGTCAAGTCGTTGAAGGTGGTGCCGCTTTCCAGCTTGAGCGCGTCTGTTCCCCCATTCACAAGCGTGCGCGTTGTTGTGGTCCGAGTTCCATAGACTGCTGTTTGGCCGTGATAGCCCGCAAGATACCTTTCTTCAGTGGTTTCGACATGAACGCCAATGTCCCGTGTGCCGATCGTGCCGTGACCAAAACCGACGAGGTATGTGTCATCACCACCACCACCAAAAAGCACGTCTGCCCCGGCGCCACCTGACAGCGTGTCATTGCCACCCTGGCCGCTAAGCTGATCGTCCCCAGCTCCGCCCAACAGCAGGTTTGCCCCCGCGTTCCCTTTCAACTGATCATCGTGATCGGAACCAAAAAGGTTTTCGATTTCCGAAAGAACGTCGCCAGTAGCATCGCCGCCATCTGCTGTGCCCGCGAGAAGGTCTACGCTGACACCCGTATTAGATGTTGAATAATCTGCAGTATCAGTTCCTACGCCGCCGTCTAAAGTGTCGGCTCCCGCTCCACCTGATAGAACATCGTCGCCTAAGCCACCACTCAGTGTGTCGTTACCTGCTAGCCCTTCAAGGGCGTTGTTTTCGGAGTTTCCTGTCAGGCTATCAGCCTGAGCCGATCCAATGACATTCTCGATACCTACGAGAACATCCCCAGCTGCTTGACCACCAGACGCAAATCCAGAATTGAGATTAGCAGTAACGGCTGAGCCCGATTGAGCATAGGAAACTGTATCAATCCCAATTCCGCCATCAAGTTGATCGGCTCCGGCATCCCCGAAAATGACGTCATTGCCGGAACCAGCACTGATCACATCGTTGCCATCACCACCCAGGAGGACATCATCGCCGAAGCCGCCAAATAGCGTGTCTTCGCCAGCTTTACCGTCGATAAACATAGAATCGAAGGTGCTGGCTGAGTCGAAAGTGTCATTACCTGATGAGCCAGTAACAATTGCTCCTCGGGCAAAGCTACGGTTTACGCCCGCTGCATCTGTCGCGATAAATGCATCTCGTCCAGTATCTGTTTCAAGAAAGACGCCATCATTATCGACTGTCTGAGACGACCCGAAAACATCAAAAGCGAATGAAACGTCACCAACGGTATATGTCGTCCCACCTGATCCAGTAGCTTCTGATATCCCATGTACGATCGTGCCATCCGAATAAGCCGTAGGTGTCGCATTTGAATATTCTAGACTGAACGCTGTGATGCCAACGCCGCCCAATTCGAGTAATTCACCCGCATCGATGACGCCGTTGCTGTTACCGTCTTTCCAGAGCTTAAACTCTTGCCAACGTTCGTCGTGAAGATCAAACACGCCATCTTTGTTTGTGTCGAAGACCCTCGCAAGTGCCTCGAGATCAGTGTCACTTGGGTCGTCTGCCGTAAGAAGAGCGAACGCAATTTGTGCCGCATTCTTCAGAAGGCCGTCTCCATCAGCATCCCAAAACAACAATGCATCATCAGGAGCGACCCAAGCTGTGCGTTCACCAAAGCCATCATTGTCGAAATCGAATTCAGGTGAATTATCACCCAGTTGGATCAGTTCGAGGCCATCGTGATCAAGGTCCACAACGATAGGCTTGCCACTCCCTCCGCCATCGCCCCCGCCGCCATCACCGCCCCCATCACCGCCACCGTCGCCGTCGCCGCCGCCGCCATCACCGCCCCCATCACCGCCACCGTCGCCGTCGCCGCCGCCGCCATCACCATCGCCTTCACCGCCGCCATCGCCGCCGCCGTCGCCGCCGCCGCCATCACCATCGCCATCACCGCTATCGCCTGTGGGCTGGTCCGAAAGGTCGTCGGGACTGAAATCACCATCGATCGTTTCACTGACGTAAGTTCCGAGAGCATCGCTCGCCCAACTGAAAGCATCACCAATTGATGCGCTAACGCTTTCAATTGCTTCGTCTACATTTGTGACGAATTCTCCTAGATTACCAACAACACTTGTCGACCCGCCCCAAGTGAAGGTTTCTGTTATCGCTTCGACTGCGCCTTCAATATCGTGCAAAACATCGGAAATAATATCGCCAGCTCGGTCACCTGTTTCACCGTAGCCGTCCAAAGCGCGGTCAATGACATTACCAATGCTTCCGAGGATGCCTGACTGTGGGTTTCCAAAGAAGTTGTTCGTATTCGGGACGTGTTCTGCGACAGGGGTGTCGGGCTGATATGCAGGAACATCGGAGTAGTCTAATGGGAACATATCCCAAAAATCCGAGACTGGTGCCGCGACGGGGAAATCGCCATCTATCTTCAACCAAACGCCAAGGCCACCTGCTTTGCCTGCGAATCTTTCTTCTTCTGTAAATAGTGACCCCATGTTGCCGGGGTGTCCTGTGAGCCCATAGACATATTCGCTAAACTGAGCACATGTCTCGCCTGCTACCGAATAGTCAAAACTAGACCCGACGAGATCGGAAACGTGCAAAGATATTTCTTGAAATTGCTCTTCAGTGACAGGGACTGTTTTTGAAATATAATCGTTTTCAACTAAATAGTTGCTCTCCTCCCGAACAATACCGTCCCCGACATCGCCTATATCAGGAAATACATTGCCGGATCCAAAGTTTTGATTGTTTCCACCAACGGTTATTTCTATAGGCGCATTTGGATCTGATTTATCAATGAGTGTTATGTTTACGTGACCAAAAGCACCAACATTGATTACATTGAATCGTACTTCATAGTTCGACATCACTGCGTCCCCAGTTCATGTATATAAAAATTACCGCAATCCACAGTATTGATGCTAAATAGTTGAATATTACGGAACATGATGTAAGATTTTATGCTAGGATTTGATAAACTGGTGTCAGTTTTTCTGTCGAATTTGTTGTCATATTTATAATTATTTATTGAATCTATCAAATTAGATGCAGATATTGAAGTGGTGTACTTTATTGAATATTTATTACGCAGAATATTAAAAGTAGATCTATTAAATTTTGTGTGTATCTTTTGACAGTGTTCGATATTTTCAGTAGTATCGGACAGGAGTATGAAGTTCTCACAGGAGAGTTCTTTGAAGTCAGATGTATGAATCTTGCAAATATCGTGATTATCTTCATCTTTATCTGCAACAGAGATGGCAATAGCATTGAAGAATGACGGAGCGTTCTTTCCAATGAAGTCAATCTTCAAGAATAGAAGCAAGGAAAAATAAACAAGTAATAAAAGTAGAGCAATAGCGATAAGAGCAAAAATAGAAATCTTCAGAAATTTACTTTTTACCGTAAAAAGCCTCATAACAATTTACCCATCCACTGCTAAGTTACGCTACTTTACTTAACTGTATTTCTTAACCTCATCGAGGAGTGGTATGTTTCTAAAATCTTGAGTCAGCTGACCGCGACTTTGAGAGTCGGGATTAATCAAGCCATGCTCACCAGCCTTCCAGCCCGTCTATTATGTTTCCACGGTCGCATAGGTCTAAAACGGCATCTTGATCTGCTTTCGAAAGATTTAGAAATGACATACCACTTCCCTCTAGGGCCTAATCACGCAAATTATGTTTGTTGGGAAATCAAAACCTTTAGAAATGACTTTTGGGTCAAAATTTGCATCGTTGATTGCGGATCCAATCCGTTTGGCTACTTTCGAAATTACTGCGGTAGTCTTAAACTCATTCTTGTAAACAAGCTTAGGTAAGGAACCTGTACTAAAGTCTCGTGCCTTTTCATAAAGCCAATTTACTTGATTGAACTCTTCGTCGGTGAGTTTAGCCATCATTTTCTCCCGCGGTCACTTAGCGATGCGATTAGGATTGCAAACGATCTTTCTTGGAGAAAATCTTGGTAGATCCGGCTGAAAATCAGGGTCGGATATAATAGATCGGATGAACTCTTCTTCTCTAGAAACGTCGATGTCGGAATTTTCTCGGATCTCAATAATATTTGATAAGGTCTCTAGAGCGTATTCTTCTTTTTTATTGCTTGTAGCTGCCGATGAGAAGAAACTTTGCTTTAAAATCTCAATACGTTTTTGTTGAATTTTGTAGAGTGAGTAGAATCTTCCTTCCACAGCTGAGAATTCAATGTATCCACCGCTGTATACGGGGTTTAGTAGATCAAATATTGTATTTTCATTCGTTTCAAAGATAGTTATGTCGTTTCGATTAAGATAATTTTCATCTAAAGCTCGCTCTAGGAAGTAAACGGCAGTGCATGTATCTTGATTTACGTTTCCAAGTATTATATGAACGGCCTTCGAGTAGTATTTGTCTAGCAAACATTTGCCGTTTTCTAAGTCTATTTCAGCCCAGAATGTGGTGAAGTCTTTTGTTTCCTCGGCGTGGTCTCTTGCCTTTGTGAAGGTTTCATCCAAACAGCCAATCGCAAAAGAGTTCGTAGTAAGCGAGAGAGAAGAAGATGATAGGAAAACCGATGTAAGTATAATTCGCTTTATTACGTGAATTTTTTCGAACATCAGATACTCCAATTTGGATAACAAGCCGACGCTAATTCTCTCGACTAAGTAAGATCTATTTCCGCGAGGGTGTTCCTCTTACGTCTTCAAAAAACGGCGCGACTTTGAAATCGTAGGTCAGCCGCCCACGGCGTTGCGAGCCAGCATCTATCAAGCCGTTCTTGCTCGCCTGCCAATCGGTCAGCTTAATCCAAAGCCCTTGCCCCGGTTCGGATGTCATGTCTGTCGGAAATAAGCGGGTCGCTGGTTCGACTTTGCCCTTGAACCTGTTGTAATTGCGGATTCGATCCGACGGATGACCAACTGCCTGGCCGGCTATTTGCTCAAGATCCGGTAGCGTCAGGTTTTTTTCCTCGGCAATTTGGTCGTAACGACCGATCGCGCCTACGTTCTTGAAGCGCAGCAAGGCGTGGCGCGCCTGGTAACTGGCAACGCGGCTCAACATTCGAGGTATGGCTTGTTCGTTCAGGCCGCGAACCAAGATTGTTCCCGTGTTCACGATCAGTCGTGACGCCATGGCATTGTCCAAAGCGCTGAGCTTCTTTTGTGCGCATCGCATGCCATCGATAGCTTCATACCAATCGTCGTTGTCGGCGCCGTTCAGTGAAATATAGACGTGTCGCAATCCTGCTGAACGCAACTCCTCGACATAAGAACGGTGCGACAGTCGCAAGCCGTTGGTCAGGAGAACAGCCCGATGCCCCGCTTCACGCACGATGGCAATGATTTCGGTAAGATCCTTGCGCAGGGTTGGTTCTGCCCCGGCAATCCGGATATTGGTTCTGCAAGGAAGTGCCAGCAGAAATTCTTTCAATCGACCAATGTCCATGTCGGGCTTGGTTCGGTCGGGAAGATAACAGTTTGCGCAAGTCATATTGCAGCGATGCGTCACATCCACAACGATGGTCTCAAAAGTGTTTTCTGATGGTTCTAGCTTTCGTGCAGGGATCATAGCGCCAACCCCACTCCTCCATCCGGACCAGTTTGCGCTGCCTGTTTCGCTAAATTTGCGAGCAAAGCGATACGACTGATCTTCCCTGTGTTGCGAACGCTGTGCTCAAAAGCAGTATTGACCTGCCAGAGTTCCCCCCTGGTCATGGCAATGGCTTGATCGCGGCCACGCAAATGAAAAGTAAATTCATGGCTGCCGCGGAGAACAGCAATGACACGGGTCTGCCGAGGGTCATCAACATGACGCGGGATTTCGGCGCCTTCAGCAAGGCAGCTCAGACGCATCCGATAGGCAGGACCGATCTGATCAGTAATTAAAGCCACGAGATTGTCATCCAATGGCAGCCAGTTGTCGAGGTTCGGATTACTGGAAACGCATTCTTCAGTTGCCACCTGACTTTGCAAAGCGACTTGCGCATAGTTTTCCGACAAATATGCGGGGTTCTCGATTTCCAGACCACGGGAGACCCTGTCCTGCATCGCTTCCAAGAGGATGTTTTCGCCTTGATTGTCCTCGTAGTAGCGAGCGAGACGTTCACAATCCTCTTCGGACAGGCACCCAAGTTTCTTTGCAATTGGATTCCTTCGGGCACGTGCGAGTGCTCTAAGATCCAAGGAAGCATGCGCGCTCATCCGGAAGCTCCGTCTGACACTTGCAAAGAAAGCGCGTAGTTACCGCCAATTGTTTTGAACCCGGCATGTCTGAAAAAGCGGTCAATGCGTTTGAGATCGAAACCGGACGTTACATGCGCAAGAATTTCGTCGACACCTCGAACCTTTGACCATTTGATGACCCCCTGAAGCAGGCGAGCAGCCGTACGGCCGCCAGCAAGTGAGCCTCGCAGTGTCTGGTCTACATAGAATGAATGGATCGTTGTGAAGAGATTGCCGGTCCCAACGATATATTCGCCAACGGTACAAAACAAAAAACCAACCGGCTTGCCGCCACTTTCAGCGATCAATAGGCCGGTGTACTTGGGTTCATCGATCGCTCGCTGAAAGAGCTTATCTCGCTTTTCAAAGCTATACGGAACACTTGAATAGCGGCTTTCAGAATGGAATGCTTGCGAAAGCGGTCGGAGGGAAAGCAAGTCATCTTCATTTTCAGCAAGGCGAATGCGAACAGATCGCAATGACTTGTAGCTTGATCCGCTGTCGACCTCCTCTTGTGCAAGCATGTTGCGAACCTCCTGCGGTCAACTTGATTTGTCGACGGGACTGTGAAGTCGAATACACGCAATGGTATTATGAGAAAATTTTATTAATCAATACGCGAAATTGAGAATTTGAGAATTTGTTAATAAGTTCCTGCACTGGACCTAAAAAATCTAAATTGTCCAATCAGTTACCACTGCAGTTTATGAACTCAATTTGTCGCGGATAAAGCTCGGATCCCAGACTTTTTAATAGGACGCGCCCAGGGGACCGCGCTCTATTCCGGCCGCGTTGCGGCCTCCACCGAGCCAAACACGGATTATGCCGGGAATATCTAGTGCCGGCAGAAGTCTCAAAGAGCCTCCAGCCGGCAAGACATTCTAGCGCCACAATCCGCATTCGTCTCGGCCCATTCGGGTAACGGTCGCTCGCGCATATTGCTTCGCAATTTTCGGCCTGACTGCGCCAGTCATCCAATCAGCAAGCGAGGCTTCGCCCCCGGCCGGTCAAGGATAAACCGCTGCGCGGCCTTCAGCGGGGTTTCCCCACGCTCCGCGCTTCGCTTGTGCGCGCGGGTGATGCCCCTCCCCGCTTCCGGTCCATGACCGCCCTCCCCCGTTTCCGACGGCGCGGAAAATGAAACGAGCCGATCCAATCCGGTGAGTTTCAGGAAACAGGAGCTAAACCAATGACCATGACCAAAGAAATCAAAGTTGCTTTCAAAAAGCTGGCGCTCGATCCGAAAAACGTGCGCACGAAAGTCGATCAGGACAGCATTGTCTCACTGGCTGCAAGCATTGAAGCAAAGGGCATTCTGCAGAACCTTATTGTTCGTCCGGGGGAAAAGCGGGGCCATTATCTCGTGACCGGTGGTGGTCGCCGTTTCCGTGCCGTGGAACATCTGATCAATGAAGGTACGTTGACCGCAGATTACGAAATCACTTGTCAGGTCCGCAGCGAAGACGAAGCAACGGAAATCAGCCTTGCCGAAAACGTCATGCGCGTTGCCATGGACCCGGCAGACCAGTTCAAGGCATTCAAGACCCTTGCCGATGACGGGAAGTCCGTCGAGGACATTGCGAAGCATTTTGGCGAAACAGAATTGATCGTTTCAAAGCGCCTGAAACTCGCCCGTGTTTCTCCGGTCCTGTTCGAACTCTATGAAAAGGGAGACATGGAGCTTTCCCAGCTTCAGGCGTTCACCGTTAGCGATGATCACGAGGCGCAGGAACGGGTTTGGAACTCCCTGCCGCAATACTACCGCCACGGTCGCGATATCCGCCAAGCCCTGACAGACGGGAAAATTCCGGCATCCGACAAACGGATCAAATATCTCGGTGGCCTCGATGCAGTTCGTGACGCTGGCGGGACTGTCATCTGCGATCTGTTTACGGATCAAGATGGTGGGTACGTTGAAGACGTGGCCCTCGTTGAAAAGATGGTGGCTGACAAGATCGACGCCGCTACCATCGACATTGTCGCCGAGGGCTGGAAGTGGGTCCGGTATCAGCCAGAAATTGACTACTATGATTTGCAGTTCTATGGCCGGGAGTATCCGCAACAGCCTGCATATTCCGAAGAGGATCGAGCAGAGCTTGAGCGTTTGGAAAAGCTCAGTGACGAAGCCGCTGAACGCTTCAACCAGACCGGCGACGAAGAAGACCGGACAGTTTTTGAAACTGCTGATCAGGCGTTTGAAGACCTGCAGGCGAAGTATGTTGCTCAATATTCCGATGAGCAAAAGGCTCTGTGCGGTGTGATCATCACAATCGGTTACAACGGCGATCTGCGTGTAGAGCGTGGCCTGATCGATCCGCAGGACAAGCAAGTCAGCAACGCCGCGTGTGCTGCCGGTGGCGAGGAAGTCAAGGAAACAGCAACCCACACGAAAACACTGTTGGCCGAATTGACCGCTCGCAAGACCGCCGCACTCCGGTTGGAACTTGCCAAGAATGCTGACGTTGCCTTGGCCGTCGCCGTCCATTCCATGGCGATCAAGACACTCTATGAATGGGGTGCTGCCCGCGACAATGGCAGTGTTGAAATGAGCCTTGATAGCGCCTGTCTGGAAAGCCAGATCAAGGACGCCGGTCAATGCAATGATCTGGATGCTCTGGAGCGGACCCGCGAAAGCTGGAAGTCAGTCCTTCCGGTCGGTCCGGCTGAACTTTGGGACTGGTGTTTGAACGTCTCGCAAAAGACCCTGTTGGAACTGCAAGCGTTCTGTGTTGCTCAGACCATCAACGCCATTGACTCAGGCGAGGGTTACAACAGGTCCAGTATCGAACACGGTGACCGGATCGGTGAAGCCCTTGGCGTTACCATCACCGATCACTTCCAGCCGACCGCCGAAAACTACTTCTCCCGCGTCAAGGTCGATGTGATCCATCAGTCACTTGTTGAGGCATGTGGTGAAGAAGCCGCAGCGTCGGTTCTGAAGATGAAGAAGAAAGAGGCCGCAGCCTACGCTGCTGAAAAGGTCGCTGGAACCGGCTGGGTACCAAGCATGATGCACTTCACCATCGAGCCTCCTGTATCGGATGAAGTGATCGAAGAGGCAGCGTAAAGCTGCCCCCCCCCTCGGCCTACCCTGCCCTAGCTCCTGCGGGGCACGCCATTTTCTCTCAAGGCTGACAGCCATAAAACTCATTCGGGACATTGCAGGAAAACAAATTTGGGAACTGCAAGAATCCTACGGCACTACCTATCTTGCTTACGGCTATTACGAGAGCGGTGATCCGAAAGAGTGTTCTTCTCTTTCAATGGCCTACGAATACGGAGCCCCGGAATTATCTAGTGGGTTTCAACCAGATGCAGACCAGCCCCCGGGCTTGGCTGAAACCTGATAAGGGGTTCCACAAAGACCCGACCAAGAGCACCTTCCCCCAGCTTGGCCGGGTCGCTGTTTAGAGAGTTGGTCGGGCCAACGGCTCAAATCCCGGTTTGCCCAACTTTTAGGGTCAGTTACGCGATAGCCAGTCTGCCAGAGCCTGCCCGACTTCGTCCGGGTAATCTTCCTGAATGAAATGCCCGCCCTTTCCGAGGAACACTGTTTCAAGGTTCTTGAGATTGTCTTGAAGCCACTCGGCCTGCGCCATTGGAATGATCGCGCCGGGATCGACGTGAAACATAAGCTTCGGGATGTCGCTTTCCAGGATCCATGTATTGTTGGCAACCGCTGCGTCGTGAACATCTGCCGGTTGCCCGCCGATGGGGATTTCGCGCACCCAATCCAACAGGATCTTGCGGCTCTCTGGTGTCTGGTAATACCGGTTATACTCGGCAATCACCTCGTCGGACAGCTGTCCGTTCGGACTGCCGAAACGCATGAACTGATCGATCAGGACGTTCTGGGTCATGATCATCTCTTCGCCCACGCCCGGTGTTTTCACCGCGCCCAGAAATTCACCGGTTTCCCCGAGCGTTTCAAGACTTTCAAAGGGAATGAAAGGTGGCGTCATCGCCTCCATGAATGCAATTGCAGAAATGCGGTTGGGATTGGTGCGCGCATATTGCCAGCCAATTCCGGACCCCCAATCATGAATGACCAAGACGGCATCGTGAAGGTCGAGCCGATCGAGAAAGGCGAACATGTAGTCCACACTGTCGGCATAAGTGTTCTCCAGAGGTGGCTTGTCGCTGTCACCCATGCCGATCATGTCAGGTGCAATCACGCGATGATTTCCCGAAACGTGGGGGATGATATCGCGCCAAAGATAGGATGAGGCGGGGTTCCCGTGGAGGAAGACCACCGGGCGACCTTCGCCTTCGTCCACATAGGCGATCTTCTGACCCAGCACCTCCATGGTTTTTTTCTCCGGCAGCGCTGCTGCCAGTGCGGAGGTCGACAGCATGGCCCCGGCGGCCGCGATCGTTGTGAGCTTGAGAAATGTTCTGCGTTTCATGACGGTCTCCATTCGATTTCTGAATGGAAAATAAGCTTCATCAGCGGAACATATAGAGTAGTATTTGGCACATTACGTTTAACTGATGAAACAAACGCGATGAGCACGACACCAAGCGACTGGGCACTGATGCCCTACTTTTTAGCCGTGGCGCGCATGGGAAGCCTGCGTGCGGGGGCGGCAGTCCTGAATGCCAATCACGTTACGACCCGACGCAACATCGAAGCGCTGGAGGCCATGTTCGGCGCGCGGCTGTTCACGCGCTCCAGGCGAGGTTTCGAGCTGACCGAGGCGGGAAAGGCACTTCTGCCTTTGGCCGAAGAGGCCGAAAAAACTCTCACCGCAGCGCGGCGGCGGGTGGACAGACTGGACCACTCAGAAATCGGGACCGTTCGATTTTCGCTCCCGCCAACCCTGGCGTTTGACGTTGTTTCTCCTATCCTGGCCAAGTTTTCGAGAGCCTATCCCAGCATCGACATCGATCTGCAAATCACCGACGTGGTCGAAGATATCGCAAGCGCGCAAACCGACGTGTCGCTGCGGGTAGCGTATGAAGTCTCCGATGATGTCGTCGCCCGTAAGCTGTATCCGTTTTCCATCGGTACGTTTGCCAGCCGCGAGTATATCGAGCGGAATGTTCGTTCGGCCGGTCCCGGTGGCGCGGGGCTATTCTGGATCGGCTGGACGGGGCCGGGGTCGGACGAAACCTGGCTTGCCAGGTCGCCCTTTCCGAATGCCGATGTCCGGTATCGTTCGAGCGAGGGCTACATGCATCTGAGTTTGCTTCGGCGGGGATGCGGCATGTCCAGGCTGCCCGTGATTTTTCAGTCCCTGTTTCCCGAACTTGAACAGGTGCCGGGAACCGAATTTGAACCAAGCCGAACCCTCTGGATCCTGCTCCACAGTGACCTGCGTCGAACCCTGCGAGTGCGCCGCTTCGTCGATTTCCTTGCCGGCGAACTCACTGCCCTCAAACCCGAAATGCAATTGGGACGAAAGCGCTAGAGGTAATGCCGACCGACCATTGACTGACTGAATTCGTCCGAAAAGTCCGTATCTTTCCTGTTCACGCGCGATGCAACGAAGGTCTGCAATTTCCTATGATGCGTTTCCATCCAATGCCGGAAGTGGCCTCTGTTTTGATATGGACCAGCCCTGATGGGCCGGGCTGATCCTTGCCAGGGCTGTGCCCTGCGGTGCGCGGTCCAGGCCCTCCAAAGCAACAGGATCGCACCGGCAGTCCGGTCCGATCGCGTTTCTTCTTCGAACCTGAACCGCTTCCTTCCCCTGGAATAAAGTCCGGCTGAAAGCTGGTCATGTCCCCGTGCTGGGGCTTCGCCCCCGCCAGGTCAAGGATGAACCGCTGTGCGGCCTGCAGCGAGGTTTCCCCGCGCTCCGCAGCTTCGCTTTGTGCGCGTGGGTGATCCCCCTCCTCGCTTTCGGTCCTTGATCTGGCTCCCCCGTTTCCGGCGACGCGGAAATAGAAACGCAACACGCCGCAAACTTTGAGCACAGACATGAACCGCACCGACTGGAACAAGCTCTATCGTCAAATTCGTAGCAGCAAGCAGCCGGAATTCATCGAGGCTAACGGGCGCAAATTTTTCATTGGCCGCGCTGGTGTGAAACCCAATTGTGGCCGTGCCGTCTTGTTCGATCTGATGAAGCACAGCCGCCAGTTTGAGCGCATTTCCGTTCGCAAAGGGACGCTTCGCTGCGTTCGCAAATACCGCAAGGAACTGGAAGAGTTGGTCAATCTCGAAATCAGCTTATTCGGTCAGTCCGATCATCCCGGCTTGGCGTTCTGTTAACGCCTGCTTAACCCTTTGATCGGCAGATGTGATAGAAGGATAGAAATCAGTTTTGAGGGCAAAAGCAGCAGCGCCGGTCCAGCGGCGCGACCGGGCCGGATAGGCCAGCCCGGCCGAGGCAACGGCCTTGCTCTCAAACCGGAGGAAGTACCGATGTGGTTTTTACCCATTAGTATTTCCCTTAGAATCAAAAAGACCCGAAGCACCTGGACAGTGTCTCTTCGGGTCTCGATGATAGTCTAAGGAAGGGGATGACGGGGAAACCTGTCATCCCACTCCGGTCTTTAATGTAACAGTTTTCGCCGAAATTTCAATATTCAAGCCGTTCGAGCGGACCAGCCCTGACGGGCCGGGCTGATCCTTTGCCAGGGCTGCGCCCTGCGGCGCGCGGTCCAGGTCCTCCAAAGCAACAGGATCGCGCCGGCAGTCCGGTCC